>NZ_JBFAOO010000106.1:0-26141 GCF_040675265.1 Microbispora sp. NPDC049633 | reverse complement strand
TCATGACGGGGTCATGCATGATTTCATGCACTGGCTTTTAGCACACTGTTGAGTTCTCAAGAAACGGACGCGACCACCATCACCCAGAACCCGATCAACAGGTCCCGAGATCCAGGGCGATAACTTCCGTTCGGCCGACTCTGCGGCGATCGCCGCACCGCAGACCTGGAGGGCCATGCGATCTCGGCCGATGCTCTTGTTAGAGTGACCGCCCCTCTCGGGGCAACCACTCCATCTTAAACCCTCACCCGCTTCGCGTCAAACCCTTCGGTCTGGCCGCACCACGGATGACCCCGACTTGACGCGAGCGCCTCGTCTGGGTGGTTGTCAGAGTGGCTTGCCCGTCGGGGTCCGGCCGCCTGTCGGCGTCCCGCTCTCCCCGGGGGCGAAGAAAACATTAGGCAACCCGGGTCTGGCCGTCAAATCACGGCGAGATGGCCGAAACCCCAGGCCAGACGGGAACTTCCGGCGCTGACCGCCATGAACGCCACAAGATTGTTACCCTCGTCACAACAACTCTTGGCCATGAAACAGCCGCCCCAGCCTCAGGCCGGGGCGGCTGTTCGGTTCCGAGGGTCAGGCGATCTCGACGCCGCCGACCGTCTTCTTGCCTCTGCGCAGCACGAGGAACCGGCCGTGCAGCAGGTCGTCCGCCGAGGGCACGTACTCCTCGTCGGTGATCTTCGTGTTGTTCAGGTACGCGCCGCCCTCCTTGACGGCACGCCGCGCCGCGGACTTCGACTCCACCAGCCCGCTCTCCGCGAGCAGCTCGACGTACGGCGCACCCAGAGCCGGCACGACGGCCTTGGGCACCTCAGCGAGGGCGGACTCCAGCGTCCGGGCGTCGAGTTCGGCCAGGGAGCCCTGGCCGAACAGCGCACGCGAGGCGGCGATCACGCGGGCCAGCTCGTCGGCACCGTGCACCAGAGTCGTCAGGTCCTCGGCCAGGGCTCGCTGCGCCTCTCGAGCCGCCGGCCGCTCGGCCACGGCCTTCTCCAGCTCCTCGATTTCCTCCCGGGTGCGGAAGGTGAAGACCTTGAGGAAACGCACCACGTCCCGGTCGTCGGCGTTCAACCAAAACTGGTAGAACGCGTACGGCGAGGTCAGGGCGGGATCGAGCCAGATCGCACCGCCCGCCGTCTTGCCGAACTTCGTGCCGTCGGCCTTGGTGATCAGCTTGCCGGTGAGCGCGTGAACGTGCCCGCCCTCGACCCGCCGGATCAGGTCGACGCCGGCGGTGATGTTGCCCCACTGGTCGCTGCCACCGAGCTGCAGGGTGCATCCGTTCCGCCGGTACAACTCCAGGTAGTCGTTGGCCTGCAGGATCTGGTAGCTGAACTCGGTGTAGCTCAGCCCTTCACCGGCCAGCCGGGCGGAGACGGATTCCCTCGCCAGCATGCGGTTGACGGGGAAGTGCTTGCCGACGTCCCGGAGGAAGTCGATCGCCGACAGCTGCGCCGTCCAGTCGAGGTTGCTGACCAGCGTCGCCGCCGTCGGCCCCTCCTCGAACGACAGGAACTTCTCGACCTGCACGCGGATTCGCGCGACCCATTCGGCGACGATGTCGCTGGAGTTCAACGCCCGCTCGGTGCTGCGGCCGCTCGGATCGCCGATCAGACCGGTGGCGCCGCCGACCAGGCCGATGGGCCGGTGGCCCGCGCGCTGGAAGCGGGTCAGGATCAGCAGCGTGGCCAGGTTGCCCACGTGCAATGAGGGTGCGGTCGGGTCGAAGCCCGCATACACGGTGATCGGACCGTCGGCCAGCGCCTTGCGCAGCGCGTCGATGTCGGTGGTCTGCGCGATCACGTCGCGCCACTCGAGCTCGTCGAGGATGTCAGCCATCTCCGACGTCGGCACGAGGTTGCCTGAAGTTGCGGTCACGGTCGTGGCTTTCGCTTATTGATGGTGGATGTACGGGCTTCCGTACAAGCCTGCCTGATCACGAAACCTTATCGCCACTTCATTCCAGCGCGTCAGCTCGTGGTGCGACCCCGGCGCCGGGGCACGTGAGCGCGGTACGGCGACACGGTGGGATCCCCGTCGATCCAGAACCGCCAGGGCGTGTCGGCGCCCGCGGACACTCCGGTTCGGGGGCCCGTCTTGACCTGGCCGGACGGCACGGGCCGGCCCTCGTGCACCCGGATCGGGCCCCCGGTGCAGCAGTCCGTCCCGTTGTGCTCCCGCACCAGGCCGAGCGCCACCGTGAGCCGGGCCGGTCCACGCGCGAGATCACGGTCCGGGACCCGCCGCACCAGCCCTTCCAGCTCCGGACCGTCGGCGTGCGGCATACGGCGGATGCGGGCGGTGTGCACGCCCGCGATCACCTCGCCGGCGCGTAACAGGACGGCCGAGCCGGTGCCCGCGGGCATGCACACGAGGTTCGCGCAGTAGTGCATGCCGTACGTGAAGTAGACGTAGAGGTGCCCCGGCGGCCCGAACATGACCGAGTTGCGCGGCGTGCGTCCCCGGTAGGTGTGGGAGGCCGGGTCCTGCCCCGGCCCGCCGTACGCCTCGACCTCGCTCAGCCGCACCGCCACCGACCCGTGCACGACCACGCGGCCGAGCAGGTCGGGCGCGACCACGTCAGAAGGACGGTCGAAGAAGTCGCGGCCGAGCGGCGCGCCCGCGACGTCTTCGATCAGCTCTCGTTCGCCCATGCCGCCTGACCGTCGACGGTCTCCCGGAGGTTCGCGATCTGGTCGCGGACCCGGTCGGGCGCGGTGCCGCCGAACGCGCTGCGGGCGGCCAGCGCGCCGTGCACGTTCAGCACGTCACGCACGCTCGCACCCGTGGCGTCGACGGCGAAGTGCGGCGAGACCTTGGCCAGCTCGTCGTCGGTGAGCTCGCCGAGGTCCTTGTCGTTCACCTGGCACCACACCACGAGGTGGCCGACGGCCTCGTGCGCGTCACGGAACGGGACCCCGCGGCGGACGAGCAGTTCGGCGAGGTCGGTCGCCAGGGCGAAGCCGTCGGGCGCGCTGGACTCCAGCTTGGCCTTGTTCACACGCATCGTGGAGACCATGCCCGACACCGCGGGAAGCACCAGAAGAAGGGTGTCGACCGCGTCGAACACCGGCTCCTTGTCCTCCTGCAGGTCCCGGTTGTAGGTGAGCGGCAGGCCCTTGAGGGTCGTCAGCAGCGACATCAGCGAACCGATCAGCCTGCCGCTCTTGCCCCGGGCCAGCTCGGCGACGTCGGGGTTCTTCTTCTGCGGCATGATCGACGAGCCGGTCGAGTAGGCGTCGTCCACCTCGATCCACCGGAACTCCTGCGAGGCCCACAGCACGATCTCCTCGCCGAGCCTGGAGATGTGCACGCCGATCAGCGCGGCACAGAACAGGAACTCCGCCGCGAAGTCGCGGTCGGCGACCGCGTCCATCGAGTTCGGCGCGGGAGCGTCGAACCCGAGTTCGGCGGCGACGGCGGCGGGGTCGAGCGGCAGGGAGGAACCGGCCAGCGCGCCCGAGCCGAGCGGCGAGATCGCCGCGCGCCTGTCCCAGTCACGGAGGCGATCCACGTCCCTGGTGAGCGCGTGGACGTGAGCCAGAAGCTGGTGGCCGAACGACACCGGCTGGGCGTGCTGCAGGTGCGTCATGCCGGGGGCGGCGACGTCGGCGTTCTCCTCGGCCTGGCTGATCAGCGCCGTCTCCAGCTCGGCGAGCCGGGAGACGATCGTGCGGACGTGGTCACGCAGGTAGAGGCGCAGGTCGGTGGCGACCTGGTCGTTGCGGCTGCGGCCGGCGCGGAGCTTGCCGCCCAGCGAGCCGAGCCGTTCGAGCAGGCCACGCTCCAGTGCCGTGTGCACGTCCTCGTCGGCCACGGTGGGGCGGAACTCTCCCGTGCGGCAGGCCCGGTCGAGGTCGTCGAGCGCGCCCAGCATGCGGTCGAGCTCCTCCTGCGTCAGCAGCCCGGCGCGGTGCAGCACCCGCGCGTGCGCGCGCGAGGCAAGCAGATCGTACGGCGCGAGCCGCCAGTCGAACTGCACGCTCACCGACAGGCGCGTGAGGGCGTCCGCGGGTCCCCCCTCGAACCTGCCACCCCAGAGCCTCATCGGCTTGTTGTCCGCCACCGTCTTCTCCCTCCGATATTCGAGTCCCTGCCGAAAAGATGACCGCGCACCGTTCCCGCCCGGGCCGTCGTACGTAGATCCTTGCGCCTGGTCCGGCTTTCTCGGATGAACACTCGGCGCGATTCTTCACGCGGATCCTTTGCGGGACTAATCCGCGACCTTAGCCGACGTACGCCCCGGTCCCTGCACCGGAACCGGGGCGTATGCCGAGTCGATCAGGCCTGGCGGGAGTCCCGCGCGGCCGCGATTTCGTTCTCGCCGATCGAGTGCCTCGACCTCTCGACGAGGCCGATCGGCAGGCCCTTCCCCCACGACGTCGCCGGAGGAGGCGGGCGCTGCCCGATCCGTCACTCTTCCCGCTCTTCGCCGTCGTGGGCGCGGACCTCCGCGGCGAGCTTGTGCCTGCTCACGTCGGGCGTGCGGCGGGTGGCGAGGTTGAGCAGGGACTCCGCCAGCCCCTGCCCCCCTGCGGGATCACGGCTGATGACGAGGATCGTGTCGTCGCCGGCCACCGTGCCGAGGATGGATTCCCAGCCCGCGTGGTCGATGGCCGAGGCGAGGAACTGCGCCGCTCCCGGCGGCGTGCGCAGGATCACGAGGTTGGCCGACGCCTCGGCCGACACCAGAAGCTCCTCCGCGATCCTCCGCAGCCGCGCGTCGGGGTTCTCCGGCAACCCGTTCGTGGCACCGGTGCGATAGAGGGGAATCCGCCCCCCGCCCTCACCGGGCAGCGCGTAGACCAGCGTGCCGTCGTCGGCCCGCAGCTTCAGCGCGCCCAGCTCGTCGAGATCCCGGGAGAGTGTGGCCTGGGTGACCTCCACTCCCTGCTCCGCCAGGAGCTTGGCCAGCTCCGGCTGCGAGCGCACCTTGTGCCTGGTCAGCAGCTCCACTATGCGAGCGTGCCGGGCCGCCTTGGTGAGCGGGATGGTCACGACCCCTCCGCGCCCCGTGTCGCCAGCCAGTGCAGCAGCGCCTTCTGGGCATGCAGCCGGTTCTCCGCCTGGTCCCACACGACGCTCTGCGGCCCGTCGATGACGTCCGCGGCTATCTCCATCCCCCGATATGCCGGAAGACAGTGAAGGACGATCGCGTCCGGGTCCGCGAGGCCGAGCAGGGCGGTGGACACCTGGTAGGAGGCGAAGGCCGCGACCCGCTCGTCCTTGCCGTCCTGGCCCATGGACACCCAGGTGTCGGTGGCGACGACATGGGCTCCGGCCACCGCGGCCGCCGGGTCGCTCACCGCCGTGACCGACCCGCCCGTCGCCGCCGCGATCTCGGCCGCCCGCTCCATGACCAGGGCGTCGGGCAGGTAGCCCGCCGGCGCCCCGACCCGGACGTGCATGCCGGCCGTGGCCCCGCCCAGCAGGTAGGAGTGAGCCATGTTGTTGGCACCGTCGCCGAGGTAGGCGAGCGTGAGCCCCCTCGGCGAGCCCTTGTGCTCCCGGATCGTCTGCAGGTCGGCGAGGATCTGGCAGGGGTGGAACTCGTCGGTCAGCGCGTTCACCACCGGCACCGACGAATGGGCCGCCATCGCCTCGATGCGCTCCTGGCCCGCCGTCCGCCACACGATCGCCGCGACCTGCCGGGACAGCACCCGCGCGGTGTCCTCGACCGGCTCGCCGCGTCCCATCTGCGACGTGCCGAGGTCCATGACCAGTGGCTGGCCGCCCAGCTCGGCGACGCCGACGGTGAAGGAGACCCGGGTGCGGGTGGAGGGCTTGTCGAACAGCACGGCGACCGTGCGGGGGCCCGCGAAGGGCCGGTAGCCGAACCTGTCCTTCTTCATCGCCTCGGCCAGGTCGAGCACCTGTGCCTGCTCCTCCGGCGACAGGTCGTCGTCCCGCAGGAAGTGCCTGACTCGCGCCGGGTCCGCGCCCTGCCTGGCTCGCGCCGGGTAGCCGCCCTGGCTCGGGCCGTCGTCAGGGGTCAGGAGGTCGTCGTCAGGCATTTGCGGTCTCCAGGATGCCGGGCAGCGCGTCGAGGAAGGTCTTCACGTCAGACTCGGTGATCACAAGCGGTGGCGCGAGCCGTACCGCGTCGGGCTGAAGGGCGTTGACCAGGAAACCGGCCTCCTGCGCCGCCGCCTGCACCTGCGCGGACTTGGGCGCGGTGAGGACGGCGGCCAGCCAGAGCCCTCGGCCCCTGACCCCCTTGAGCAACGGGTGCCGCACGGCGGAGATGCCCTCGGACAGCAGCGCTCCCACCTTGGCGACGTTGCCGAGCAGTCCGTCGCGCTCGATCGTGTCCAGCACCGCGAGCGCCGCCGCGGACGAGATCGGGTTGCCGCCGAAGGTCGAGCCGTGGTCGCCCTTCGCGAAGACCTCGCCGGTCTCGCCGAAGCCCACACAGGCGCCGATCGGCAGGCCGCCGCCGAGGCCCTTGGCCAGCGTCAGCACATCCGGGACGACCCCTTCCGCCTGGTGCGCGAACCAGTGCCCGGTGCGGCCGATGGCCGACTGGATCTCGTCGGTGACGAGCAGCGCCCCCGCCGAGGAGCAGATCTCCCTCGCGGCCCGGAAGTAGCCCTCGGGCGGCGGGACGACCCCGGCCTCACCCTGGGTGGGCTCCAGGAAGACCGCGGCGCAGTCTTCGGTCACCGCGTTCTTCAGCGCGTCCGCGTCACCGTAGGGGACGAACCGCACGTCGAGCGGGAACGGCCCGAACTGGTCGCGGATCGACGGCTTGCCGGTGAGCGACAGCGCGCCGAGCGTACGCCCGTGGAAGCCGTTCTCCGCCGCGACCATGTAGCCGCGGCCGTGGGTCCTGCCGTACTTGATGGCGATCTTGACCGCCGCCTCGTTGGCCTCGGTGCCGGAGTTGGCGAGGAAGACCCGCGCGGGCTCCCCGAGCAGGGCGAGCAGCTTCTCGGCGAGCAGCACCTCGGGCTCGTGCAGGAACAGGTTCGAGGTGTGCGCGAGGGTGGCCACCTGCCGGGACACCGCCTCGACCAGGGCCGGGTGGTTGTGCCCGAGCGAGGTCACCGCGATGCCGCCGATGAGGTCGAGGTAGCGGCGTCCGTCCACGTCCCAGACGGCGCAGCCCTCACCGCGGGCGATGGCGACGGGCGGCACACCGTAGTTGCGCATGAACGCCGCCTCGAAACGTCCGCGCAGTTCGTCGTTGGTGCTCATCTGGCAACCTCCCCGTTGACGGTGCCGTCCGCCGTCGCCCCGATCCCGTCCGGCGCCGCCGCGACGGCGGCGTCGGGCTCGACCATCGTCCCGATGCCCTCGTCGGTGAAGACCTCCAGCAGCAGCGCGTGCGGCACCCGCCCGTCGAGCACGTGCGCCTGCGGGACGCCACCGCGCACGGCGGCCAGACATGCCTCCATCTTCGGCACCATGCCACTGGACAGCGAGGGCAGCAACGCGGCGAGTTCGGAGGCCCCTATGCGGCTGACGACCTCCTCGCTGCGAGGCCAGTCGGCGTACAGCCCTTCGACGTCGGTGAGGACGATGAGCTTCGACGCCTGGAGCGCCACGGCGAGGGCGGCCGCGGCGGTGTCGGCGTTGACGTTGTAGATCCCGCCGTCCTCGCCCCGGGCCACGGAGGACACCACGGGGATGCGGCCGTCGTCGAGCAGGGCCCGCACGGCTCCGGCCTCGACCCGGACGATCTCCCCGACCTGGCCGATGTCGACCTTGACGCCGTCCACGACGACGTGCTTGCGCTCGGCGGTGAACAGGTGGGCGTCCTCGCCGGACATGCCGACCGCGAACGGGCCGTGCCCGTTGATCAGGCCGACCACGTCGCGGTTGACCTGGCCGACCAGGACCATCCGGACGACCTGCATCGCCTCGGGGGTGGTCACCCGCAACCCGGACACGAAGTGGCTGTCGATCCCGAGCAGGTCGAGGTGCGACTGGATCTGCGGGCCGCCGCCGTGCACGATAACCGGCCGCAGGCCGGCGTAACGCAGGAACACCACGTCGGCCGCGAACTTGGCCCGCAGGTGCTCCTCGGTCATCGCGTTCCCGCCGTACTTGATGACGACGGTCGCGCCGTGGAAGCGCGCCAGCCAGGGCAGCGCCTCGATCAGGGTGTGCGCCTTGTCCAGGGCGCCGTTCCGCCTCACGCTCATGACGAGTACGCCGAGTTCTCGTGGACGTACGCCGCCGTGAGGTCGGTGGTGTGCACGGTGGCGGTGTGCGGGCCCGCGGACAGGTCGACGGTGATGGTCACGTCGCGGGGCCGCAGGTCGACCTTGGCACGGTCGTCCCCCGCCGCGCCGCCGCGGCAGATCCAGATGCCGTTGACCGCCACATTGACCCGCTCGGCCTCGAACACGGCGTCGGTGGTGCCGACCGCGCTGACCACCCGGCCCCAGTTGGGGTCCTCGCCGTGGATGGCGCACTTGAGCAGGTTCGAGCGGGCCACCGCACGGCCCACCGCCACCGCGTCCTCCTCCGACGCCGCGCCGACGACCTCGATGGCGATCGCCTTCGTGGCGCCCTCGGCGTCGACCAGAAGCTGCCGGGACAGGTCCGCGCAGACCGCGGTGACGACCTTCTCGAACTCGGCGAGGTCGGGGCGCACGCCCGACGCGCCGCTCGCGAGCAGCAGCACCGTGTCGTTGGTCGACATGCACCCGTCGGTGTCGAGCCGGTCGAACGTCACGGAGGTGGCCCTGCGCAGCACCGTGTCGAGTTCCTCGGAGGTGAGGTCGGCGTCGGTGGTGAGCACGCACAGCATCGTGGCGAGCGCCGGCGCGAGCATCCCCGCGCCCTTGGCCATGCCGCCCACCATGTAGCCGTTCTCACCGCGGCGGAAGGAGATCTTGCTGACGGTGTCGGTGGTCCGGATCGCGTCGGCCGCCGCCAGGCCGCCGTCGCGGCTGAGCTGGGCGGCCGCGGTCCCCACGCCGCCGAGCAGCGTGTCGATCGGCAGCCGCTCGCCGATCAGGCCGGTGGAGCAGACCGCGACCTCGGCCGCGGAGTCGTCCAGGACCTCGGCGACCTTCTCGGCGGTGGCGTGGGTGTCCTGGAAACCCAGCGGACCGGTGCAGGCGTTGGCGCCGCCGGAGTTGAGGACGACGGCCCTGACCCGGCCTTCACTGAGGACCTGGGCCGACCACAGGACCGGTGCGGCCTTGAAGCGGTTGCGGGTGAAGACGCCGGCCGCGGCGCGCGAGGGGCCGTCGTTGACGACCAGGGCGAGGTCACGGGCGCCGCCGCTCTTGATCCCGGCGGCGACTCCGGCGGCGCGGAAACCCAGCGGTGCGGTGACGCTCATGCCGCCCCCTTGACTGCGAGCTCGGAGTCACGTCGTGCCGAAGGCGCGCAGGTCAGTGCCGCGCGAATCGCGCTCTGCCTATCGATTCGCTCGCTCATGCGCGCTCCTCCAAACGAAACAATCTTGCTCACGGGGCGACTCCATTGGTGGGAAGTCCGACTTCTTCCGGCAGGCCGAGAGCGAGGTTGGCGCTCTGGATCGCGCCGCCCGCGGTGCCCTTGGTGAGGTTGTCGATGGCGACGACGGCGACGATCCGCCCGGCTCGCTCGTCGAGGGTGACCTGCAGGACCGCCGTGTTGGCCCCGACCGTCATCGCGGTCGCCGGCCAGACCCCCTCGGGCAGCAGGTGGAGGAACGGCTCGTCCTTCACGGCCGTCTCGTACGCCTCGCGGATCGTGGCGGCGGTGACGCCGGAGGCGGCGGGAGCCGTGCAGGTGGCGAGGATGCCCCGGCTCATCGGTGCGAGGGTCGGCGTGAACGACACGCGGACCGGCCGTCCGGCGACAGCCGACAGGTTCTGCTCCATCTCCGGAGTGTGCCGGTGCACCCCGCCCACGCCGTACGCGCTGACCGAGCCCATGACCTCGCTGCCGAGCAGGTGGGCCTTGGGCGCCCGGCCGGCCCCGGAGGCGCCGCTCGCGGCGACGACCACGACGTCGGGCTCGGCCAGCCCGGCCGCGAAGGCGGGGAACAACGCCAGCGTCGCGGCGGTCGGGTAACAGCCCGGGACGGCGATGCGCCGGGCGCCGCGCAGGACCTCACGCTGACCGGGCAGCTCGGGCAGGCCGTAGGGCCACGTGCCGGCGTGGGCGCCGCCGTAGAATGCTGTCCACTCCTGCGCGCTGGTCAGCCGGAAGTCGGCGCCGCAGTCGACGACGAGTGTGCCGTCGCCGAGTTCGGCGGCGACCGCGGCGGACTGGCCGTGCGGGAGGGCGAGGAAGACGACGTCGTGACCGGCGAGCACGTCGGGGGTGGTCTGCTCGATCACCCGGCCGGCCAGCGACGGCAGGTGGGGCTGGTGGGCGCCGAGTCTCGTGCCCGCGCTGGACGCCGCGGTCAGCGCGCCGATCTCGACGTGGGGATGGCCGAGCAGCAGGCGGAGCAACTCTCCTCCCGCGTAGCCGCTGGCCCCGGCGATCGCCGCCCTCATCCGCGCCCCCGATTCTCCGCGATCACTGCATGGTCATGCAGCAGACCTCATGTTCTTGCTTGTGTAGAGAGTATGCAACGCAAAGCATGAGCATGCAAGCAGCGTTCCGAGGAATGGACATCTAGCCGCCGTACCTACCGGTCGGTATCGTGAAACCTCCGGTTAACGAACGAATCCGGGAGTGCGCCAGCATGACGATCACGAACGAACAGGTCCAGGCCCAGCTCACGGCGCCCGGACAGCTCTTCGAGATGGACGAGGTCGAGGTCGGCGGTCACAAGATCCGGGCGTGGAAGCATGCCCCGGCCACGTTCCGGGCCCTCCTGGAGATCACCCGGTTCCACGGGGACAAGGTGTTCGTGGTCTACGAGGACGAGCGCATCACCTTCGAAGAGCACTTCCGGCTGGCCGCGACACTCGCCAACCGTCTCGTGGACGACTTCGGCGTGCGCAAGGGCGACCGCGTCGCCGTCGCCATGCGCAACTATCCGGAATGGATCATCTCCTTCTCCGCGGTGCTCGCCGCGGGCGCGGTGGCCGTGCCGCTCAACGCCTGGTGGACCGAGCAGGAACTGGCGTACGGCCTCGACGACTCGGGCGCCAAGGTCGTGATCGCCGACGGCGAGCGCGCCGCCCGGATGGCCGGCAGCGGCCTGCCGATGATCGTCACCCGCGGCGCGGGCGCCAACTGGGCGGAGGTCCTCGGCGAGGTCCGGGCCGACGTGACGCTGCCGCAGGTCGACATCGGCCCCGACGACCTCGCCACGATCTTCTACACCTCCGGCACCACCGGCAGGTCCAAGGGCGCCCTCGGCAGCCACCGCAACCTCGGCCAGGCGCCGATGACCGTCGCGTACGCGATGATGCGCACCGTGGCCATGGCCGGCAGGGACGTGGCCGCGGCGGCCGAGAAGCGCAGGATCACCCTGCTCACCGTGCCCCTCTTCCACGTCACCGGGTGCTTCGCCGTGCTGATGACCACGATGTTCAGCGGCGGCGGGCTCGTGCTGATGTACAAGTGGGACCCCAAGCGGGCCCTGGAGCTCATCGAGCGTGAGCGGGTCACCGTGATGAGCGGCGTGCCGACCAACGCCTGGCAACTGCTGTCCCACCCCGACCTGGACAAGCACGACGTCTCCTCGCTCGGCTCCATCTCGTACGGCGGCGCCCCGGCCCCGCCGAAGCTGCTGGAGCGGCTCACCGAGACGCTCCCCAACCGCACGCCCGCCAACGGGTACGGCATGACCGAGACGACCGCGCTCGCGATCTACAACAGCGGCGCCGACTACCTGGCCAAGCCCGACAGCATCGGACTGCCGCTCGCCGTCGTGGACGTCAAGGTCTGCGACCCGCTCGGCGCCGAACTGCCGCCCGGCGAGGTCGGCGAGCTGTGCATGCGCGGGCCGATCGTCATCATCGGTTACTGGAACCGCCCGGACGCCACGGCCGAGACGTTCGTGGACGGCTGGCTGCACACCGGGGACCTGGCCCGCATCGACGAGGACGGCTTCGTCTACATCGTCGACCGCGCCAAGGACATGGTGATCAGGGGTGGCGAGAACGTCTACTGCGCCGAGGTCGAGGCCGCCCTGTTCGAACATCCCGCGGTGGACGACGCGGCGGTGATCGGCATCCCGGACGACGAGCTGGGCGAGCAGGTCGGCGCCGTCGTACGGCTCAAGCAGGGCGCCGGCGCCACCGGCGAGGAGCTCCAGGAGTTCCTGCGCGGCCGCATCGCGGCGTTCAAGGTGCCGGTGCGGTTCTGGTTCAGGGAGGCCGAACTGCCGCGCAACCCCGGCGGCAAGGTGCTCAAGACCCACCTGCGCAAGGAGACCCTGGGCCTCTAGGGTTACCTGCCGCGTAATCGCCCCGCCTCGGGGGTCCGTGACACCGTTCACGTGTCGTCACGGAAGACATCCCCGAAGGAGTGGAAATGACCGATCACACTGCCCTGGCCGAGCGTTACGTCGCCGCCTGGAACGAGCGCGACGCCGAGGCCAGGGCGAAGGCCGTGGCGGAGCTGTGGGCCGAGGACGGCGGCTACACCGACCCGCTGGCCTCCGTCACCGGACACGACGGCATCGCCGCGGTGATCGCCGGTGCGCAGGAGATGTTCCCCGGGTTCGTGTTCACCCTCGGCGGGCCCGTGGACGGCCACCACGACATCGCGCGCTTCACCTGGCACCTCGGCCCGCAGAGCGCCGGAGAGGCGGCCGAGCCGGTCGTGATCGGCTTCGACGTGGTGGTGCTCGACGAGGACGGCCGGATCCGCAGCGTCTACGGCTTCCTCGACAAGGTTCCCGCCTGACCGCCTCTCCCCCCGGCCCGTCCTCAGAAACGAGAACTGGGGACGGGCCCGGCGGAGCGGGCGCGGTCGCGCGTGCCGTCGGCCGGCCACATCGGGGCGATCCCGGCCACGAACCGGGCGAGCGCCTCGTCGGTGTCGGAGGGCAGTTCGTCGGGCGTGGGGGTGGCGCGCAGAATCTCCGCGGCCAGATCCTCCGCCTCGCGATCGTCTGCCGGGGACCTGGCCATGTCACCGTCCGGCGTGAAGTGCATCTTCTCGTCCCAGGGCGCGACGACCATCTGGCAGAGCAGCGCGCTGACGTCGGCGCTGACCTGAGGCGGCTCGGTCCAGCATGTCGCGTGCTCGTAGAGGATCTGGCCGGCCGCGCGTTCGTACAGGTCCACGACGAGGTCGCCGGCGTTCCCGAGGTCGTAGGCGATGACGACGGTGTCGGTCCGGCCGGGGGCGAAGGGCTCGGCGGGCAGCCCCAGGACCTGGGACGCGGCGAGGCCGAGAGCGAGATCGCCCCGGCCGGGCAGCAGGGACACCGTCTTCGGCGTCCGGCCCGCCGCCTCCAGGACGGTGCGCAGCCGGCGCAGGCCGTACAGGCAGGCGCCGAAGTCGTCGTTCAGGTAGGCGTACCGGCCGTTCATGCCCTGGTCGAAGCCGAACGGCGACAGGGTGCCCAGGACACCGCCGGTCAGCGCGAAATGCCAGCCCCTCAGGTCACGTGGGTCGAGCCGGCCGAGGGCCCGCGCCTGCCGCGCCCGCGTGAGCATCCTGGACAGACGGCCCCGGGCCGGCAGCCAGAACTCGTCCTCCGGGAAGGGGAGCCCGTCCGCCTCGGCGGCGGCGCGGTCCACATCGCCGGACATCAGCGCGTTGTAGGCCAGGAGGTAGCGATCGGGCCACGGAGTCAGGACGGCCTCGTGTTCGCTCAGCACGAGAACGGCCTCGCCGTGCCGATTCTCGTCCTCGAAAGCGGTGACCAGCTCCCGCAGGATCGCCGGCGAGCCCGGCTCCCGGCGCAGTGCCTCCCGCAGGGCGGGGACCGCCAGGAAGGAGGCGCCCCGCTCTATGCAGGCGTAGCCGTACGCGTAGAGCACCCGCGACCGGCCGGGGCCGGCCGACACGGCGGCCGCCGTCTCGGCCAGGTCGGCGAACCCCATGAGTTCCGCCGCCCGCCGGACGAGGGCCGCGCTGTCGGCGATCGGGAGACGATCCACGGTGGAGCGCAGATGACCCATGAGCCCGGAGACGTCGCCGGCTTCCGCCAGCGCCCGCGCCTTCTGGAGATCGCTGTTCATAGAGGGAACCTACTGGCGCCCCATGCCGTGGATCACCGCGTTTTCCTCGCCCTCTCTCAGGCGAACGCGTTCGGCTGCGGCCACCCAGCAAGGTGTCGCCGGGGCGCGGCGGAAAAGCAGTTGCCTGCCCTCGCGGCGAATCGATGAAATGGGCCATCGTGGGGGGCAGCCCTGATCGTTCTGTGAAGTCCCTGGCCCGGCGGCTGAGACTGGATCTCAGCCCGCTGCGGGAGTTCCGCGACTTCCGACTGCTGCTCGGCTCCGGTCTGATCACGATGCTCGGCACGGTCGTCACGACCGTGGCCGTGCCGTACCAGATGAAGCAGCTCACCGACTCCTACGTGGCGGTGGGACTGGTCGGCATGGCCGAGTTCGTCCCGATGGTGGTCTGCGGCCTGTGGGGCGGCGCGATCGCGGACGCGCACGACCGGCGCAGGATCGTGATACTCAGCGAGCTCGGGCTGTGTCTGTCCTCGGTGCTCCTGCTCGTCAACGCGCTGCTGCCCCGGCCGCAGGTCTGGGTGCTGTACGCCGCCGGGGCGCTGGCCGCCGGGCTCGGCAGCATACGGTCGCCCAGCGAGCAGGCGATGATCAACCGCGTGCTGCCGCTGGACCGGATGCCCGCGGCGTTCGCACTGCAGGGCCTGGTCCGCAACGCCGCCATGATCGCGGGGCCGGCGGCGGGCGGTCTCATCGTGGCCTCGCTCGGGCCGGCCGCCTCCTACGGCGTCGACGTCGCCTCGTTCCTGCTGTCCCTCGCGCTGCTGGTCAGGGTCGGCGCCGTCCCGCGCGCCGAGGAGCCCACGCCCGCGTCGCTGCGCTCCCTGCTGGAAGGCGTGCGGTACGCGCTGCGGCGGCCCGACCTGATGGGCACCTATCTTGTGGACATCGCGGCGATGGCCTTCGCCAGTTCCACCGCGCTGTTCCCGTTCCTCGCCGAGGACCTCGGCGCGTCGAAGGCCGTCGGAGTCCTTTACGCGGCCGGTGGCGTCGGCGCGGTGGTCGCCTCCCTCACCTCGGGCTGGACGGCCCACGTCCATCGGCACGGGCTCGCCGTCATCGTCTCGGCCGCCCTGTGGGGCGTCGCCGTGGCACTCGCGGCCCTGATGCCGGACATCTGGCTGATGTTCCTGTTCCTCGCCGTCGCCGGCGGCGCCGACATGGTGAGCGGCCTGTTCCGCGGCACCATCTGGAACCAGACGATTCCGGACTCCTACCGTGGACGGCTCGCGGGCATCGAACTGCTGTCCTACTCGGCCGGACCGATGCTGGGCGACGCGCGGGCCGGGTTCATGGGCCAGTTGGGCGGCACCCGATTCTCCCTCGGAGCGGGCGGCCTGCTGTGCGTGGCCGCGGTCGGGCTGATGGCGGCCGCGCTGCCCCGGTTCCGCCGGTACGACGCGAGGACCGACGAGCACGCGCTCGCTCTCCGCCCGCCGGAGTCCGCGACGACGTGAAAGGTTCATCGGCGCCCGGCAGTGCGACCCGCGCCTGACCGGTTGCCGCTGAAATATTTCTATCGAGTCTTTGACATGTTTCAACGGCGCTTCCCAGAATGATGCCCCCGGCGAACCCGGGCCGGACGGCGCCTCCCTCGCAGGGTGACGTGCCACCAGGCCTGGCTCCGGTGTCCGATCAGAGCCCCCGGCAGGAGGAGCAGACATGGCCGACAGCGCCGTGCCCATCGGAAGACGCGCAGGCTTACGCAAGACGGTCGCCACGGCGCTCGCGGGCGTCGTCGCCGCGGCACTCGCGACCGTGGCCGTGTCCACCACCGCCGCACTGGCGGCCGACTGCAGTGGCGGCTACGTCGGACTCACATACGACGACGGCCCGAATCCCAGCAACACGACGAACCTGCTCAACACGTTGAAGGCCAACGGCCTGCGAGCCACGTTCTTCAACATCGGTCAGAACGCCGCCGCCCACCCGTCCCTGGTCAGAGCGCAGGTGGACGCGGGCATGTGGGTCGGCAACCACAGCTACACCCACCCGCACCTGCCCCAGATGAGCAGCTCGCAGATCCAGTCGGAGCTGCAGCGGACCCAGCAGGCCATCCAGCAGGCCACCGGCTCCGCGCCCAAGCTGTTCCGCCCGCCATACGGCGAGACCAACTCGACCCTCCAGTCGGTGGAGCAGCAGCTCGGCCTGAAGGAGATCATCTGGGACGTCGACTCCCAGGACTGGAACGGCGCCAGCACCGCTCAGATCGTCCAGGCCGCCGGCCGCCTGCAGAACGGTCAAGTCATCCTGATGCACGACCAGTACGCCACGACGGTCCAGGCGATCCCGCAGATCGCCGCCAACCTCCGCAGCCGCAACCTGTGCGCCGGCATGATCTCCCCCACCACCGGCCGCGCGGTCGCCCCCGACGGCAGCGGGCCCGTCTCCCCCTCGCCGATGATCCCGCAGTCCCCCAGCCCCAGCCCCACGACCACACCCACGGGGGGACCGGGCGGTTGCACGGCGACGATGGAGACCGTCAACTCCTGGGGTGGCGGGTTCCAGTCGAACGTGACGGTGCGCGCGGGCGGTTCGGCCATCAGAGGCTGGACGGTGACCTGGAGCTGGCCCGGCTCCCAGTCCGTCAGCCAGCTGTGGGGAGGCCTGCGGTCCGGCTCCGGCTCCTCCGTCAGCGTGCGCAACGAAACGTGGAACGGCAGCCTGGGCGCGAGCGCCTCCACCACCTTCGGCTTCGTCGCCAACGGCACCGCCGCCACGCCGACACTGACCTGCAGCGCGTCCTGACGGACAGCGCGACGGCGATCGCCTCACACCAGCCGTGCGACGGGAAGGGCTCACGTCCCCGCCGTACGGCCGTCGCGTCTACTCACAGGCCGGAGACTGTCCAATCGGACCATCGCCATGAAATCTTCATCCGATATTTCGGCAGCTCACCGGGGACATGAGTGACTCAATCGTTGAAATGTTTCTGTGAATCTTTGACATGTTTCAGCCTCGTTCCCCAGAATGATGCCCCGGCGAACCCCTGGGCCGGGCGACGCTCACCTATCGGTGGACAGCGCCGCCCGGCCCTCCCGATCGGAGGAGCAAGAGATGGCCGACAGCGCCGTGCCCACCGCAAGACATGCAGGCTTACGCAAGATGCTCGTCACGGCGCTCGCGGGCGTCGTCACCGCGGCGCTCGCGACCGTGACCCTGTCCGCCACCGCCGCGCAGGCGGCCGACTGCAGCGGCGGCTACGTCGGACTGACGTACGACGACGGGCCCAACCCGAGCAACACCACGAACCTGCTGAACACGTTGAAGGCCAACGGCCTGCGGGCCACGTTCTTCAACATCGGCCAGAACGCCCAGAACAACCAGTCCCTGGTCCGCGCCCAGGTGGACGCGGGCATGTGGGTCGGCAACCACAGCTACACCCACCCCCATCTCATCCAGATGGGCAGCTCGCAGATCCAGTCGGAGCTGCAGCGGACCCAGCAGGCCATCCAGCAGGCCACCGGCTCGGCCCCCAAGCTGTTCCGCCCGCCGTACGGCGAGACCAACTCCACGCTGAAGTCCGTCGAGCAGCAGCTCGGCCTCAGGGAGATCATCTGGGACGTCGACTCCCAGGACTGGAACGGCGCCAGCACGTCCGCCATCGTCCAGGCCGCCGGCCGCCTGCAGAACGGCCAGATCATCCTGATGCACGACCAGTACGCCACGACGGTCCAGGCGATCCCGCAGATCGCCGCCAACCTCCGCAGCCGCAACTTGTGCGCCGGCATGATCTCCCCCACCACCGGCCGCGCGGTCGCCCCCGACGGCAGCGGGCCCGTCTCCCCGTCCCCGACGATCCCCCAATCTCCAAGCGCGACTCCCACCTCCGGTGGTGGCAGTGGGCAGATCAGGGGTGTCGCCTCGGGTCGCTGCCTGGACGTGGCGAACGCGAGCACCTCGGACGGCGCTCAGGTGCAGCTGTGGGACTGCAACGGCCAGACCAACCAGACCTGGGCGTCCACCTCCGCCGGTGAGATCCGGGTGTACGGCAACAAGTGCCTGGACGCGGCCGGGACCGGCAACGGCGCGAAGGTGCAGATCTACAGCTGCTGGGGCGGCGACAACCAGAAGTGGCGCGTGAACTCCGACGGCAGCATCCAGGGCGTCCAGTCCGGGCTGTGCCTGGACGCCGTCGGCGCCGGCACCGGCAACGGCACCCAGCTCCAGCTGTACTCCTGCCACGGCGGCAACAACCAGAAGTGGACCTGGAACCGATAGCCCGCACCCGTGGCCCGCAATGCGGAACACCTTTGGCGCACCGCGGGCCACGATCCGGCCACCCCATTGGCGTATGAACCTGGCCGTCGGTCTCCTGTCGCGTGGACTGACCGCCAGGAACGGTGCGGCGCTCTCCGGGGAGCGCCGCACCTTCCCGCCGTCCAGGTCTCCTTCATGGCCCCGGTGCCGTCTCGGAGAACCCGCGTTCCGGCAGGAGACAGCCGGGGAATCACTTCGTGTGACGCTCATGCGTTGCTACGGTGAGCGGCAGCGTAAGCCACAGCTCTACGCCGAGGCGGGTATCGCACACTGCTGGCGTATAGAAAACCAGCCCTGGAAAACCAGTCCGACCGGCCCACGGTCTACGTGTACGAACTCGACCCGGCCACCACGTCGTACGCCCTGACCTGGATCTACCACGACCGGCTCAAGCTGGCGGTGCCGTTCGAAATGGACATCGACCTCACGGAGATCGACGCTCGCTGAGCTTGGCCCGCGAGCCGTCCGCTCCCCCGGCCGCCAAGTCGTCGCACAGCCGGAGGGCACAGGCGTCAGCGTCAGCCGCGCCCGGCACACCGGCCGGGCATCATGCGGGCGCACGCTGACCACGAAGTGGCCATTGCCCCTCCGGTTACCCGCGGGTATCGTCCGGAATTGAGCCTGGCTCACATTCGCGCGCGTGAACAGCACCACCACGGTCCCTTCACCCCCCGACACCGCGAAGGGAAGATCCCCCATGCACGCGCGCCTTCGACGGGCGATCACCGCTGCCGCCGCGCTGGCCCTGGTCGCCGTCGGCCTGCCCGCGGCACCGGCCGCCGCCGCCCCCTACTATCCGCCCGACGACTACTGCCTGGGCCAGTGCGCGGACATCCTGCCGCCCGGCCAGAACGGCAACGCCACGCTCGTCGACATCCTGGGCAACCAGACCCTCGGCACGTATCCCGCCCACAGCAAGGACCAGCTCGGCAGGTACGCCGACCTCATCTCCGGCTACACCGGCCTCACCGACGAGCAGATCTCCGCGTTCTTCAACGACAGCGGTTTCGGCGTGCCGGCGAACCAGGTCGCGAGCACGGTGAGCCCGCGCTCGGACGTCACCATCGTCCGCGACAAGGCGACCGGCGTCCCGCACGTCACCGGCACCACCCGGGAGGGCACCATGTTCGGCGCCGGATACGCCGGCGCGCAGGACCGCCTGTGGCTGATGGACCTCATGCGCCACGTCGGCCGGGGCGAGCTGACGCCGTTCGCCGGCGGCGCGGCCGGCAACAGGGAGCTGGAGCAGAGCGTCTGGCGCAACTCCCCCTACACCGAGGCCGATCTCCAAGCGCAGATCGACCGGCTGCGGACCGCCGGCTCCAGGGGCGCCCAGCTGTACGCGGACGTGCAGAGCTATGTCGCCGGGATCAACGCGTACATCGACCACTGCATGGCCAACCGCGACTGCCCGGGCGAGTACGTGCTGACCGGCCACCTCGACGCGATCACGAACAAGGGCGGCCCGGAGGACTTCCGGATGACCGACCTGATCGCGATCTCCGGCGTGATCGGCGGCCTGTTCGGCGGTGGTGGCGGCGCCGAGATGCAGTCCGCCCTCGTCCGCGTGGCCGCGCGGGCGAAGTACGGCGCCGCCGAGGGAGACCGGGTGTGGACGGCCTTCCGCGCCCAGAACGACCCGGAGACCGTGCTGACCCTGCACGACGGGCAGAGCTTCCCCTTCGGGGCGGCCCCGTCCGGCGCGACCGGAGTGGTGCTGCCCGACGCCGGCACGACCGCGCCGGTCGACATCACGGCCAACGAGACCGGCACCGCCACCTCCGCGACCACGCAGGCCGAGAGCGCGCTGACCGGGCTCACGGTCGACAATTCCAAACCCGGGATGTCCAACGCCATCGTGATCTCGGCCGCCAAGGCGGCCGGCGGGCACCCGATCGCCGTGTTCGGGCCGCAGACCGGCTACTTCGCGCCGCAACTGCTCATGCTGGAGGAGCTGTCCGGGCCCGGCATCCGGGCACGCGGCGCGGCCTTCGCCGGGCTCAGCCTCTACGTGCTGCTCGGACGCGGAACCGACTACGCGTGGAGCGCCACCTCCGCCGCCGAGGACATCACCGACACGTACGCGGTGACGTTGTGCGACCCGAACGGCGGCACGCCCACGCTCTCGTCGGACCACTACCTCTACCACGGCGCCTGCACGGCGATGGAGACGCTGAAGAAGACCAACTCCTGGAAACCCAACACGGCCGACTCCACCGCCGCCGGGTCGTACGACCTGGTCGTCAAGCGCACCAAGTACGGCCTGGTGACCTGGCGGGGCACGGTCGGCGGCGTGCCGACGGCGTTCACCACGCTGCGCTCGACCTACCAGCACGAGGCGGACTCCGCGATCGGGTTCCAGATGTTCAACGACCCGGCCGAGATGGGGTCGGCCGCCGCGTTCCGCAACTCGGCCTCCACCATCGGCTTCGCGTTCAACTGGTTCTACGTGAACTCCGCCGACGCGGCGTACTTCATGTCCGGCAACGTCCCCGTACGGTCGGCGGTGTCCGACCCGAACCTGCCCATGGCGGGCGACGCCGCGCACGAGTGGAGCGGCTTCGACCCGGCGGCCAACACGGCGTCCTACGTCCCGCCCTCGGCGCATCCGCAGGCGGTCAACCAGGACTACTTCGTGAGCTGGAACAACAAGCAGGCCAAGGACTTCGGCGCGTCGGACGGCAACTTCAGCTTCGGCGCGGTCCATCGGGGCGACCTGCTCGACGTGCCGGTGAGAGCGGCCCTGTCCTCGGGCACCCTCGACCGCGCCGGAGTCGTGAAGATCATGGCGTCGGCCGCGACGACCGACCTGCGCGGATGGAAGGTGCTGCCCAAGCTGCTGCGCGTCGTGAACAGCGCCGCCGTCTCCGATCCCGCTCTGGCCTCGGCCGTCGCCAAGCTGTCCGCCTGGGCCGCCGCGGGCGCCACGCGGCAGGAGACCTCGAAGGGCAGCAAGACGTACGCGCACGCCGACGCCATCCGGATCTTCGACGCGTGGTGGCCGAAGCTGGTCCGGGCGCAGTTCCGGCCCGGACTGGGCGACGGGCTCTACCAGGCGCTCGTCAACGCGCTGCAGATCAACGAGTCGCCCTCCGGGCACCAGCAGGGCGACGTCTCCTCACTGCCCGGCTCGGCCAACGAGGCGCAGCCCCACAAGGGCTCGTCGTTCCAGTACGGCTGGTGGGGCTACGTGGACAAGGACATCCGGGCCGTGCTGGGCGACCCGGTGGCCGCTCCCCTGCCGGCGAAGTACTGCGGGGCCACCGTGACGGCCTGCCGTACGGTCCTGCTGGACAGCCTGGCGGCCGCGCTGGCCGAACCGGCGGCGACGACCTACCCGGGTGACGACTCCTGCTCGGCGGGCGACCAGTGGTGCGCCGACGCCGTCCGGCAGTCACCGCTCGGCGGCGTCAAGCACTCGCTGATCTCGTGGCAGAACCGGCCGACCTACCAGCAGGTGGTCGCGTTCCCCGCGCACCGCGGCGACGACGTGACCGACCTCGCCCTGGGCCGTACGGCGAGCGCGTCGAGCACGCAGGGCTCCAACGGTCCCGCCAAGGCCGTCGACGGAGACCCCGCGAGCCGGTGGGCCAGCGCGTGGAGCGACAACCAGTACATCCAGGTCGATCTCGGCTCGGCGAAGACCGTGAGCCGGGTGATCCTGCGCTGGGAGGCGGCGTACGCCTCGTCGTACCGGATCCAGACCTCGGCGGACGGTTCAACATGGACCACCGTCGCGCAGACGACCACGGGCGACGGCGGCGTGGACACCGTCACGTTCGCGCCGGGCAGCGCGCGCCACGTGCGGATGCAGGGGGTCAAGCGGGGCACCGGCTACGGCTACTCGCTGTACTCCCTCGAGGTGTACGGCAGATAGGACGGGTCAGCCCGGCTCGCGCCAGCCCTCGCCCTCCTCGGCGAGGGCGTCGAGCCGGGCGAGGCCGGCCGGGCCCAGCGCGCCATCCGGGTCGTCCACCACGACCACCCACTGGGCGTCCTCGGCGTCGTCCTCGCCGGCGAGCAGCTCACGGACGACGGTGGGGACGCCCAGTGCCGGGAACAACTCGGCCACGGCCTCGGCCGACTCCTCCGCGCTGTCCCGCTCGGGGAACACCAGCAGGTGACGCACCGCTCCTCCGGAGATCGCTGCTCGCCCCTCGACTGCCCATGGGTGCAGGGGGCGACATGGCGGCGGGTGCCGGCCCGGTGCGCGTTCGCACCGCTGCCGGCACCCGCCGAGGTGAACCGTGCTCAGGCGCCGCGGAGCTGGGCTCCGGTGCGCTGCGCGGCGACGGCGACGGCCGCGTCCCGCGCCGCCGTGGTCTCCTCGGCCGTGAGCGTGCGGTCGGGGGCCCGGAACCGCAGCGTGTAGGCCAGGGACTTGTTCCCCTCGCCCACCTGCGGGCCCGTGTAGACGTCGAACAGCCTGACCGACTCCAGCAGCTCGCCCGCGCCCTCGCGGAGTGCCGCCTCGACCTCGGCGACCGGGACCGAGGCGGAGACGGTCAGGGCGACGTCCTGCGTCGCCACCGGGTAGGCCGAGACCGCGGGCGTCTCCACCGGCCCGGCGGGGACCAGCAGCGACAGCTCCAGCTCCATCGCGCAGGTGCGCGGCGGCAGCCCGTAGGCCTCGACGACCCGGGGGTGCAGCTCGCCGGCGTGACCGGCCAGGACCTGCTCACCGGTCTCCGCGTCGGTCACGGTCAGCGCGGCGCACCGCCCGGGATGCCACGGCTCGTGCTGGTCGGCCCGGACGCCGAGCTCCACACCCGCCGCACGCGCGACCGTGCGGGCCGCCTCGACGGCGTCCGCCCAGGACGCCTGCCGGCCCTGGCCCCACCAGCCGGAGCGCTCGAACTCTCCCGCGAGCACCACGGCCACCCGGAGCGGCTGCCTCGGCAGCGCCCTCTCGATCGCCGCCAGCTCCTCCTCAGAGGGCCTGCGGTCGACCGCGAGGACCGGCGCCGTGGCGGGGGCGTCCGGCTCGGGCCGGTAGACCAGCCCGGACTCGAACAGCGCCGCGTCGGCGAATCCGCGGCCAACGTTGCGCACCAGGATCTTCAGCAGACCGGGCAGCAGCGTGGTCCGCATGTACGGCTCGTCCTCGCTGAGCGGGTTGACCAGCCGGGTCGCCCGCCTGCGGGGGTCATGCCCGGGCAGCAGCAGGTTGTCGAGGTCGCGCGGTCCCATGAACGGGTAGGCGAGCACCTCCACGAAACCCGCGTGGGCCAGGGCCCGGCCCACCCGGCGGCGCAGCCGCTGCTCCTCCGTCAGCCCGCCGCCGGCGGGAGCGGGCGGCAGGACCGACGGGATGCGGTCGTACCCCTCCAGCCGGATGACCTCCTCCGCGAGGTCGTTCGGGTCGGTCAGGTCGGGACGCCACGTCGGCGGCGTGACGGTGATCAGGTCGTCGCCGTGCACGGCCAGCCGGCCGGCGAGGTCGCCGGAGGCGAGCACGCCGGTGGCCGCGACGCCGCTCCCGGCGGTGGCCGCGGGCGCGGCGCCCTCGGTCACCGTGCAGCCGATCTGCTCCAGCCTGCGGATCACGCTCTCCCGCTCGTACGTCACGCCCGCCACGCGGCTGGGGTGGTCGACCGGGATGGTGATCCGAACCGGGGACACCTCCGTCTGGGCGTGGGTCACTCCAGGCTCGGCGACGGCCCCGCCCAGCTCGGCCAGGAGCTGGACGGCCCGCCACGACGCGGCCAGCGGCAGCTCCCGGTCGACGCCGCGCTCGAACCGCTTGGACGCCTCGCTGACCAGGTTGTGCCGCCGCGACTCGCGGGCGATGCCGGTGGCGGAGAAGTGCGCCGCCTCGATGACGATGTCGGTCGAGGTGTCGGAGATCTCCGTGTGCAGGCCGCCCATCGTGCCCGCCATCGAGATCGGGCCCGAGTCGTCGGTGATGAGGATGTCCTCCTCGTGGAGCGTGCGCACCACGTGGTCGAGCGTCTCGAGCTTCTCGCCCGGCCGGGCCCGCCGTACGACGACCGTGCCGGACAGGCGCGACCGGTCGAAGGCGTGCAGCGGCTGGCCGAGCTCCAGCATCACGTAGTTGGTGACGTCGACGGCCAGCGAGACCGAGCGCATGCCGGCGCGGGCCAGCCGCACCCGCATCCACAGCGGGGACACGGCGGCAGGGTCGAACCCGGTGACCGAGCGCAGCACGAAACGGTCGCAGGCGGTCGGGTCGGCGATCGCCGCCGGCCAGGACTCGCCGCCGTCCGCCGGCGTCTCGACCGCGGCGGGGTCGCGGAACGGCACGCCGAACGCGACGGCCGCCTCACGCGCGACGCCGCGGATCGACAGGGCGTATCCGCGGTCGGTGGCGACCTCGAGTTCGAGCACGTCGTCACGCAGGCCGAGCAGCTCGACCACGTCCGCGCCGATCGGGGTGTCCTGCGGCAGCAGCAGGATGCCCGGGGAGGACTCGGCGATGCCGAGCTCGGCCTCCGAGCAGATCATGCCGTCGGACAGGCGCCCGTAGGTCTTGCGGGAGCCGATCTCGAAGCCGCCGGGGAGCACCGCGCCGGGCAGCGCGACCGGGACCACGGCGCCCTCGGAGAAGTTCGTCGCGCCGCACACGATCTCGCGCGGCGTCGCCTCCCCCACCTCGACCTTGCAGTGCCGGATCGGCTTCTTGAACCCGGTCAGCTCCTCGATCTCGAGGACCCGGCCGACCACGACGTTCTTGATCTCGTGGCCGTGCGACTGGATGGCCTCCAGCTTGAGGCCGGCGGCGGTGAGCCGGTCGGCCACCTCCTGGGCGGTGACCGCGGGGAGATCGACGTACTCCCGCAGCCATGAAAGCGGGACCTTCATCAGACCTCCATCCCGAACGGCAGGGTGAACCGGATGTCGCCCTCGACCATGTCACGCATGTCCTCGGCGTTGTGGCGGAACATCAGCGTCCGCTCCACGCCCATGCCGAAGGCGAATCCCGAGTAGACGGCGGGGTCGACACCGCAGGCGATCAGCACGCGCGGGTTGACCATGCCGCAGCCGCCCCACTCGATCCAGCCCTCCGACTTGCAGGTGCGGCAGGGCGGGTTGCCGGGCACCGCCGAGGAGCCGCGGCAGACGAAGCAGCGCAGGTCGAGCTCGGCGGACGGCTCGGTGAACGGGAAGTAGTGCGGCCGGAAGCGGGTGGTGATCCCCGCGCCGAACATCACCTCGGCGAACCGGTCGAGCGTGCCCTTCAGGTGGGCCATCGTCAGCCCCTTGTCCACCGCCAGGCCCTCGACCTGGTGGAAGACCGGTGTGTGCGTGGCGTCGAGCTCGTCGGTGCGGAAGGTCTTGCCCGGCGACACGACGTACACGGGGAGCGGGCGCGAAAGCAGGGCCCTGATCTGCACCGGCGACGTCTGCGTGCGCAGCACCTTCCCCGACTCGACGCTCTCCACGAAGAACGTGTCGTGGTCGGACCTGGCCGGGTGGTCGGTGGCGATGTTCAGCGCGTCGAAGTTGAACCACTCGCCTTCGAGCTCGGGCCCCTCGGCCACCTCGTAGCCCATCGCGACGAAGGCGTCCGCGATGCGCTCCTGGAGGGTGGTCAGCGGGTGCCGGGCGCCGCGCGGCGTGCGGTCCCAGGGCAGCGTGACGTCGACGGTCTCCTCGATGAGGACCCGCTCGTCCCGCTCGGCCTCCAGCTCGGCCTGGCGGGCCGCGAGGGCCTCGCCGATGGCCTTGCGCGCGGTGCCGATCCGCTTGCCCGCCTCGGCTCGCGCGGCGGGCGGCAGTGCGCCGATCTCACGGTTGGCCAGCGCGATCGGCGAGCGGTCGCCCGCGTGCGCGCGACCTCGCCGACCTGAAGCAGGCCAGGCTCGCGCACGCGGG
>NZ_JBFAOO010000105.1:0-26289 GCF_040675265.1 Microbispora sp. NPDC049633 | reverse complement strand
CACCACGCCACCGCGCCACCGCGGTGCTTGCTTGCGCCGAGCCGTCGTGAGCCGGCGTGCGACCCTGCCACCGTGCCGCCGCAGTGCTTGCTTGCGCCGAGCCGTCGTGAGCCGGCGTGCGACCCTGCCACCGTGCCGCCGCAGTGCTTGCTTGCGCCGAGCCGTCGTGAGCCGGCATGCCGGCGCGGTGCATCCGCGGCGCCTGCCGTACGGAGGTCGTCCCGCGCGGCGGGTGGTCAGACCTCTCCGTGCTGCTGCCGGTCGAGTCCCTTGGCCCGCTCGCGCTGCAGGCGTTCCAGCTCCCTGGCCCGCTCGCGCTGGCGGCGTTCGAGTTCCTTCGCGCGTTCGCGCTGCTCGCGCTCCTGCGCCTTCTCCTGCTCGCGGCGGAGTTTGTCCTGCTCCTTCATCTGCCGCTCGAGCTCCTTGGCGCGTTCGCGCTGCTCGCGCTCCTTGGCCTTCTCCAGCTCGCGCTGCTGGCGTTCGAGCTGCTTGGCGCGTTCGCGCTGCTCGCGCTCGCGCGCCTTCTCCTGCTCGCGGCGGAGCTTGTCCTGCTCCTTCGAGTCGCGATCGGCGGGCCTCGCCGTACGGGTGTCCACCGGAGGGGACAGGATCAGGCCACGCGTCGCGCCGGTGAGCACCGGATTGGCGTCCAGGCCCGTCAAGCCGTTCCACGACAGGTTCACCAGATGCGCCGCGACCTCCTCGCGGCGCGGTTTGCGCACGTCGAGCCACCACTGGCCGGTGAGAGCGGTCATCCCGACGAGCATCTGGGCGTACATCGGCGCGAGTTTGGGGTCGTAGCCCCGCTCCTTGAACTCGTCCGCCAGCACGTCCTCCACCTGGCTGGCGATGTCGCTGATCAGGCTGGCGAAGGTGCCCGTCCCCGACGCGGCGTGGGAGTCGCGGACCAGGATGCGGAAGCCCTCGCTGCTCTCCTCGATGTACTGGAGAAGAGCGAGCGCGGCACGCTCAAGCTTGATGCGGGCGTGCGAGGCCGACAGGGCCTGGGTGACCAGGCTGAGCAGGCGCTGCATCTCCCGGTCGATGACGACGGCGTAGATGCCTTCCTTGCCGCCGAAGTGCTCGTACACCACGGGCTTGGACACCTTGGCGCTGGCCGCGATCTCCTCGACCGAGGTGCCGTCGAAGCCCTTGTCCGCGAACAGGGCACGGCCGACCTGGATCAGCTGCTCGCGCCGTTCCGCGCCGGTCATGCGTCTGCGGGATCGAGAGGACTCGCTCACGGGTTCCATCATGGCGGGTCGGGCGGTCCGGACCCGTCTCGGGACGGTCGCGGTCTCAGTCGTCCCCGCGGGACTCGTCCCGGCGGGAGTGTCCACGGCAGGAGTGGCCGGAAGCGCCGGTACGGCCACCGCGGAGACGGAGGCCGTACGAGTGAGGGGGCCGGCCGGGGCCGTTGATACGGAGGGCGCCGCCGGCAGAGGAGGCGCCGATGGGGGGGACGTCGGTGCGAGGGTCAGGGCCGCCGTGTTCCGGAGAGCGGCCCTGCCGTCAGCACTGACGGAGTCGTCAGGCAATGCGCTTCGCCGCCAGCCGCTCGGGAGTCGGCCAGCGCACGTCGTGGGCCCATCCGGCCTTCTCGAACCAGCGGATGAGACCCGCGCTGAGGTCGATCTGGCCCTTGAGCGCACCGTGCCGGGCGCAGGTGGGGTCGGAGTGGTGCAGGTTGTGCCACGACTCGCCGAACGAGGGGATGGCCAGCCACCAGACGTTGCGGGACTTGTCACGCGACTCGAACACCTCCTCGCCGAACACGTGGCAGATGGAGTTGATCGACCAGGTGACGTGGTGCAGCAGCCCGATCCGCATCAGCGTGCCCCAGAAGAACGCGGTCAGCGCGCCCTGCCAGGACCAGGTGATCAGACCGCCGAGGGCCGGCGGGAGCAGCAGGGAGGTGATCGCCAGCGTGGGGAACCACCGGTGCAGCTTCATGATGTCCGGGTCCTTCAGCAGGTCCGGGGCGTACTTGGCGCGGTTGACGCGCTCGACCTCGAACAGCCAGCCCACGTGCGCGTAGAGCAGGCCCTTGCACATCGACTTGAAGCCGGGCCCGAACCGCCACGGCGAGTGCGGGTCGCCCTCCTTGTCGGAGAACTTGTGGTGCTTGCGGTGGGCGGCGACCCAGTCCAGCACCGACATCTCCAGCGAGAGGCTGCCGGCGATCCCGAGCGCGATCTTCAGAGGCCGGTTGGCCTTGAACGAGCCGTGCGTGAAGTAGCGGTGGAACCCGACCGTGACCCCCAGGCCGGACACGATGTAGAAGACGCCGGCGATCGCGACGTCCGTCCAGCCGAGGCCCCATCCCCAGGCGAACGGCACCGCGATGATGACCGCGAGGATCGGAAGGCCGACAACGAGTGCGAAGACGACCAGATCGGCTTTGCTCTTGCCTTCGGGTTCGAAGTCCGGCTTCGGCTGTGGGGAGGGGCGGTCGGTCAGGACGGTCATGGGCTACCTCACGAGATGGGAAAGTTGTCTGGCTACGCAACCGTAACCTACGCCATCGTAAGTTAGGAATCCCTAAGAGCGAATGTGTGGAAGGTGACGCTCCGGGCCACATCTGGTGGCGAATCCACGCCTTGCACCAACGGTCGGCCATCTGGTAATGCCTCGTGCTTGCTTCCGGCCGCGCCGTCGATGCCGCGGCGTCCACCGCGACCTGCCCGCAATGCCGTCTCGGTAACATCCGGAATCGCCGTATTTCGAGAGACATGGCGGGAAGCGGCGGTCATCGCGATTCCGTGCTCCGAGGCGGGACCGCGGCGACGAGGCGGGCGCCGAGCGGCCCGAGTTCACCAGGCGGTACGGCTCGGCGGTGCGCTCCGGTGAGCTCCTGCCCCGGCGGCTCCCCGGCTCCCCGGGTTCGCGGGTTCGCGGAGGGGGCGGCGCGGGTGGGGCAGGGGGGCGTGGCCCGGGTCGCCGCCCCGCCTCCACCCCCGCTCCGTCCCGCCGCCCCGCTCCGGCTCGCCGGTCCGCCGGCCCGTCCCGCCCCCGCTCCGGCTCGCCGGCCCGTCCCGCCCCCCCGCTCCGGCTCGCGGGGCCGGGCGGTGCGGGCGTGTGAGGTGATTGGGCGCGCCCGGGTGGGAGCGAATCACTGGGAAAGACTGATGCTCAGTGAACGGTCGGCTCTGTATCCTGAGTGCGGATTCGGGCAGCCGCCGGAATCCGGCAAAGCGGGACGTTGTGCCCTTCCCGGGTCGTCTAGGGGCAAGACTACAGATTTTGGTTCTGTCAACGGAGGTTCGAATCCTCCCCCGGGAGCCTGTTCATTCGTCCGTCCGCGCCCCAGGGGGGCTGGTTCCCTCTTGGGGCACGGCAGGTAAGCTCACCTTGTCGAGCGGGTGACCGTGCGGTTCCTGGGTAGTGGACGCGTGGAAGCCGCAGCCGATCCCGTGTAAGCCGCGACGCCGAGGGAGCCTCAGTCCGTGAGTGTGCCGCGCCCGGCAGCCGTGATCGTCCTCGCCGCCGGCGAGGGCACCAGGATGAAATCGAAGACCCCCAAGGTCCTCCACGAGGTCTGTGGTCGGTCACTCGTGGACCACATGCTCGCCGCCGCGCGCGGCCTCGGCCCCGAGCGGCTGATCGTGGTCATCGGCCACGCTCGCGAGCGGGTCGGCGCCCATCTGGGGGCGAGCGCGCCGGACGCCCGTACGGTCGTCCAGGACAAGCAGAACGGCACGGGCCACGCCGTGCGCACCGCCCTCGAAGCCGAGGGCCCGATCGACGGCACCGTCCTGGTGACGTACGGCGACACCCCGCTGCTGCGCACCGAGACCCTGGCGGCCCTGCTCGAACGGCACGCCGCCGACGGCAACGCCGTCACGGTGCTGACCGCCGTCGTCCCCGACCCGACCGGTTACGGCCGGATCGTGCGCGACGAGGACGGCGCGGTGCTGGAGATCGTCGAAGAGAAGGACGCCACTCCCGAGCAGCGGGCGATCGCCGAGATGAACTCGGGCGTGTACGCCTTCGACGGCGCGCTGCTGGCCGACGGCCTCAAGCGGATCGGCGCCGCCAACGCCCAGGGCGAGGAGTACCTGACCGACGTGCTGGCCATCCTCCGCGAGGACGGCCACCGGGTGGGCGCGCACGTGGCCGCCGACCACGCCGAGGTCGAGGGCGTCAACGACCGCGTCCAGCTCGCCTTCGTCCGGCGCGTGCTCAACGACCGCATCCTTGAGGCGCACATGCGCGCCGGGGTGACCGTCGTCGACCCGGCCGGCACGTGGATCGACGCCGGGGTCACGATCGAGCCCGACGCCGTGATCCATCCCGGCACCCAGCTGAAGGGCGCCACCCGGATCGGCGCGGGGGCACAGGTCGGGCCCGGCACCACGCTCACCGACACGGTCGTCGGCGAGGACGCCGTCGTGCGCAACACCGTCTCCGACGGCGCGGAGATCGGCCCCGGCGCGGCCGTGGGCCCCTTCGCCTACCTGCGCCCCGGCACCGTGCTGGGCTCCACGGGCAAGATCGGCGCGTTCGTCGAGACCAAGAACGCGCGGATCGGCGAGGGCTCCAAGGTCCCGCATCTGACGTACGTCGGCGACGCGACGATCGGGGTCGGCTCCAACATCGGCGCCGCCTGCGTCTTCGTGAACTACGACGGCGTCGCCAAGCACCACACGGTCGTGGGCGACCACGTGCGCGTGGGCAGCGACAACATGCTCGTCGCCCCGGTCACGATCGGGGACGGCGCCTACACGGCCGCCGGATCGGTGATCACGTCCGACGTGCCGCCCGGGGCGATGGCGGTCGCCCGTGGCAAACAGCGCAACATCGAGGGCTGGGTGACGCGCCGCCGCGCCGGCACCCGGTCCGCGGAGGCGGCCCTGCGGGCGACCGAAGCCCGCGACGCGGCCGCGGCGAACGGCGGAGACCCCGCCGATGACTAGTGCCGGTGATCAAGGCCGGCGATGAGGACCACCTGCGGCCCGCCTCCCCGCGGGCCGTACGGGGACAGGAAACACACGTACGAGGCGCGGTCCGACCGCGTAGCGCCGAAGGGCCAGGCCAGGAGGACACCGTGACCGACCACATCGACCGGGCGAAGGGGTTCGGGAGCCCCGGGCGAAGCGAGGGAACGGCGCCACGGCCGGCCCGGCCTCACCACGCCCGGTACGGCGAACAGGCTCGACACGCGAGGAGCGCGGCATGAGCGGCAAGAAGACGACCGGCGAGCGGAACCTGATGTTCTTCTCCGGCCGGTCCCACCCCGAGCTGGCCGAGGAGGTCGCGAGAGCCCTCGGCGTCGAGATAACGCCGACCGCGCTGCGCGACTTCGCGAACGGCGAGATCTACGTGCGGTATCTGGAGTCGGTGCGCGGCTGCGACGCCTTCGTGATGCAGAGCCACACCGCGCCGATCAACGAGTGGATCATGGAGCAGCTGATCATGGTGGACGCGCTCAAGCGGGCCTCCGCCAAGCGGGTCACCGTGATCATGCCGTTCTACGGCTACAGCCGCCAGGACAAGAAGGGCCGCGGCCGCGAGCCGATCACCGCCAGGCTGATGGCCGACCTGTTCAAGCAGGCGGGCGCCGACCGGCTGATGTCCATCGACCTGCACACCTCGCAGATCCAGGGCTTCTTCGACGGCCCGGTGGACCACCTGTTCGCCATGCCCGTGCTGATCAACTACCTGCGCGCCAAGCTCGACCCCGCGACGACCACGATCGTCTCTCCCGACACCGGCCGCGTACGGCTGGCCGAGCGCTGGTCCGACTCGCTCGGCACGCCCGTGGCGTTCATCCACAAGCGGCGCGACCTCGACGTGGCCAACCAGGTGAAGGTGCACGAGGTGGTCGGCAAGGTGCGCGGCAGGACCTGCGTGCTGATCGACGACATGATCGACACCGGCGGGTCGATCTGCAAGGCGGCCGACGCGTTGTACGAGCACGGCGCGACCGACGTGATCGTCGCCGCCACGCACGCCATCTTCTCCGACCCCGCCGTGGACCGGCTCAAGAACTCCCGCATCTCCGAGGTGGTCGTGACCAACACGCTGCCGATCCCGGAGGAGAAGAGGTTCGACAGCCTCACGGTCATGTCGGTCGCCCCGCTGCTCGCCCGGGCCATCACCGAGGTCTTCACCGACGGCTCCGTCACCAGCCTCTTCGAAGGCGACAGCTGAGCCACACCCCGGGCCCCCGGTCGTGTCGGCCGGGGGCCCGGTGGTGCCGGCAGTCAGTAGTAGAGGGCGTTCATCGCCGTGCGCACTTCCACGAGGGTGGCGTCGGCGATGGCGGCGGCGCGTTCGTTGCCGTCGCGTAGCACGCCGCGGATGTGGGCGCGGTCCCGCGCCAGCTCGGCGCGACGCGACCGGATGGGCGCGAAATAGCCGTTGACCGCGTCGGTGACGGTGGCCTTCAACGCGGCGGCTCCCCTGCCCCCGATCTCCGCGGCCACCTCGTGCGGGTCCCGGCCGAGGCACAGCGCGGCCAGCAGGACCAGGCTGGAGACCTCGGGCCGGGCGACGGGGTCGTACGCGATGTGACGGTCCGCGTCGGTCTTCGCGCCGCGGATCAGCCTGGCGGTCTCGTCGGCGGTCGCGGCCAGGGCGATGGCGTTGCCCCGGCTCTTGCTCATCTTGCCGCCGTCGGTGCCGAGTAGCAGCGGGGCGTCGGACAGCAGCGCCTCGGGCTCGGGGAACACGAGGCCGCCCGGGGTGCCGTAGCGGTTGTTGAAACGGCGCGCGACGGTGCGGGCCACCTCCAGGTGGGGCAGCTGGTCCTGCCCGACCGGGACGAGCCCGGCCTTGCAGAACAGGATGTCGGCCGCCTGGTGCACCGGATAGGTGAACATCAGCCCGCTGACCGCCGACTGGCGCGAGTGCGCGATCTCGTCCTTCACCGTGGGGTTGCGGCCCAGCTCCGCGACCGAGACCAGGCTGAGGAACGGCAGGAGCAGCTGGTTGAGCGCGGGTATCGCGCTGTGCGTGAAGATCGTCGCCCGGGCCGGGTCGAGGCCCACGGCCAGGTAGTCGAGCACCAGGTCCTCCACGTGCTCGGCGAGCCGGTCGGCGACGTCGCGATCGGTCAGGACCTGGTAGTCCGCGACGAGCACCATCATGTCCACCCCCAGGTTCTGCAGGCGGACGCGATTGTGCAGGCTGCCGAAGTAGTGCCCCAGGTGCAGCCTTCCGGTCGGGCGGTCGCCGGTCAGCGCCCGGAACCGGCCGGGCCGCTCGCGGATCGATCTCTCCAGTTCGGCGCTGCGGCGTCGCGCGGCAGGCACGCCGAGGTCGTCGGACGCGGTGATGTCGAGGGTCGTGCTCATGTGGTCTCTCCCTTGGCGGCTGGTCCGCCGTCCCGACGGCGACCCTCGTCCAGGGAGCACGAAAAAGGGCCGTCCATCCGAACGGCCCGGTCGTACGCGTGTGAGATGGCCGCTCCTATTCGGAGCGCCACCAGCCCAGACACGACATACGAATCACGCGGCCAGTGTAACCGCCGCCAAGGGACCGCGGCAGACTCCGAGCGAAGCCGGGCGACGCGGGAGACACGGTAGGGTGTGAGGGTTGCGCTCGTAACGCCTTCCGCTAGGGCGGGTGAGGGGGAGCGCGCCAATCCGTCGGTCGAATCATCCCTAGGAGATGTGCCGTGTCCGAAGTACTCATCGCCGCCGAGCTTCGCAACGAGTTCGGCAAGGGCGCCGCCCGCAAGATCCGCCGGGCGAACAAGGTCCCCGCTGTCCTTTACGGCCACGGCACCGAGCCCAAGCACCTGACCCTCCCCGGCCACGACCTGCTGCTCGCGCTGCGCACGCCGAACGTGCTCATCCGCCTGCGGGGCGAGGGCGTGGACGAGATCGCGCTGCCCAAGGGCGTCCAGCGCGACCCGATCAAGGGCTTCCTGGAGCACGTCGACCTGCTGCTGGTCAAGCGCGGCGAGACGGTCACCGTCGAGATCCCGGTCACCGTCACCGGTGACCCGATCGGCAGCGCGATCGTCGAGCAGCAGCTCGTCACGATCTCGGTCGAGACCGAGGCGACCCACATCCCGACCGGCGTCGAGGTGGACGTGGACGGCAAGGACGCCGGCTTCGCGGTGCACGCGAGCGACCTGAACCTGCCGGAGGGCACCACGCTGGCCGGCGACCCCGAGGCCCTGGTGCTGCAGGTGATCGGCGCCCCGGTCGCCGAGCTGCCCGAGGAGGGCGAGGCCGCCGAGGGCGAGAGCGCCGAGGCCGCCGAGTAGGACCTGTTCGTGAGAGAGTCCTCCACAGGGTGTCCTGTGGAGGACTCTTCCATGTGAGGAGACAGCGGAGGAGACAGCGATGTCCGACGCGTCCGCGCAGCGGTGGCTGGTGGCGGGACTGGGCAACCCCGGGCCGGAGTACGCCGGGAACCGGCACAACGCGGGCTTCATGGTGCTCGACGAGCTGGCGGCCCGGGTGGGTGGGCGGTTCAAGGCGCACAGGTCGCGGGCCGAGGTGGTCGAGGGCCGCCTGGCCGCGCTCCCGGTCGTGCTGGCCAAGCCGCTGTCGTTCATGAACCTGTCCGGCGGCCCGGTGAAGGCGCTGGCCGACTTCTACAAGGTCACCCCCGAGCGGGTGATCGTGGTCCACGACGAGCTGGACATCCCGTACGGCGCGCTGCGCGCGAAGGTCGGCGGCGGCGACAACGGGCACAACGGCCTGAAGTCGATCACGAAGGCGCTCGGCACGCGCGACTACCCGCGGATTCGGTTCGGGATCGGCCGTCCGCCGGGCCGGATGGACCCGGCGACCTTCGTGCTGCGCGACTTCGCCACGGCCGAGCGCAAGGACCTGCCGTTCCTCGTCGACCGGGCGGCCGACATGGTGGAGTCGCTCATGACCGCCGGTCTGGAGACCACGCAGAACCGCTTCCACGCCGCCGACCTCAATCCGGCGAAGCCTCCCCGCTGACCTCGCCGGTCTCGCGGTGTGCCGAGCCCGGCCATTCCATGAGGTTCTGCAGCAGTTCCGCCTGCTCGATGGCGTCGTCGAGCGCGTTGTGGGTGTGCGGGCGCGTCGTTCGCACCTCGCGCGGCATCTGGCGCTTGGTCGCCCAGGCCACCGGCACCACGGCCTTGGCGGCGTACAACGTCTTGATGTCGATGCACCGGGAGTGGCCGAAGGGCGACTCCCCGGTGAAACGGAGGAAGTACCAGTACATCCACATCCAGTCGTACGACAGGGGGAAGGCCGCGAGCACCGGCAGGTCCCCGTCGCACACCTCGCGCACCCAGGCCGACGCCGCCGTCATCGCCTCGGCCGGGTCGCGTCCCTCGCGCAGCAGCGCCGCCCGGTCGAGGCCGCTCACCGCCAGCGCCTCCGCCACGTAGTCGTCGCTGATCGGCCGTAACTCCGCGTAGAACGTCAGCGACTCCGGGTCGGTCCGCTCGAAGCGCCGCCCGGTCATCCGGCCGGCCACGGTCATGCCGAAGCTGACCATCGAGTACGGCCCCGGAATCGGGCCGTCCGCCTCGACATCAACCGAGATGTACGTTTCGGCTTTCACTGAAATCTCCCTGGGACGCCGGGGCGGGCGGCTAGCATTCCATCACTAACGGTGGCCGAATCATCACGGGGGGCGATGGTGCTGGACGGCGACACGTCCTCGCTCGCCGTCGGCACGTCGCGCGATTCTCCCGCCCATCCGATGCCCCGGCCGCCCGCGTGGGCCGTCCGGTATCGGCTCACCGCCGCCGTCTGCGACATCGTGGGCGCCCTTCTCGCGGGGGTCACCGCCGTGGTGATCCGGTTCGGCGAGGTTACTCCGTATGTGACGCCGTATGTCATGGCGAGCGCCGCGCTGCCCGCCGTCTGGGCGGCGATCCTGGTCCTCAACCGGGCGTACGAGCCGCGCCTCATCGGCGTGGGGGCGGAGGAGTTCCGCCGGGTCGCGCGGGCTGGCTTCACCATGGTCGCGGGCGTCGCGATCATCGCGTACGCGTCGAAGATCGACATCGCCCGCGGCTACGTGCTGATCGCGTTGCCGCTCGCCACCGCGCTCACCCTCGGCACCCGGTACGGCCTGCGGCGGCGGCTGCACCGCAGGCGGGCGAGGGGCCAGGGCGGCATGCGCAGGGTGGTGGCCGTGGGGCACCGGACGGCGATCGCCGAACTGGTCGGCACCTTCCGCAGGGAGCGCTACCACGGCATGGAGGTGGTGGCCGCGTGCGTGCCCGCCCATGCCACCGGCGGGGTCGGCGACGTGCCGGTGCTGGGCGACTTCACCGACGTGCCGCTGGTGGTGGAGCAGGTCCGGGCGGACACGGTCGCGGTGCTCGCCTGCCCCGAGCTGGACGGCACGGCGCTGCGCAGGCTGGCCTGGCGGCTGGAGCGCACGCGCACCGACCTCGTGGTGGCGCCCGCGCTGATGGAGGTCGCCGGCCCGCGGACCGCGATCCGGCCCGTCGCCGGTCTCCCGCTGCTGCACGTGGAGCATCCCGAGCTGGCGGGCGGGCGCCGGCTGGTCAAGGACGTGTTCGACCGGCTGGTCGCCGTGGCGGCGCTGGTCGTGCTGGCCCCGCTGCTGGCCGTCGTCGCCGTGGCCGTACGGACGACCAGCCCGGGCCCCGCCCTGTTCCGCCAGCGACGGGTCGGCAGGGACGGCGCCGAGTTCACGATCCTGAAGTTCCGCACCATGCGGCGGGACGCGGAGGCCCGCAAGGTCGAGCTGGTCAGCGACGCCGAAGGCGTGCTGTTCAAGGTGCGCAGGGACCCGCGGGTCACCCCGCTCGGCGCCGCGCTGCGGCGTTACTCGATCGACGAGCTGCCACAGCTCATCAACGTGCTGCGGGGCGACATGTCGCTCGTCGGACCGCGTCCGCCGCTGCCCGAGGAGGTCGCGCGGTACGGCGACGACGTACGCAGGAGGCTGGTGGTGCGTCCGGGAATGACCGGGCTCTGGCAGGTCAACGGCCGGTCTGACCTCTCATGGGAGGAATCGGTACGGTTGGACCTACGTTATGTCGAGAACTGGTCTCTCATGCTGGATCTGCAGATCTTATGGAAGACGTGGTCTGCGGTGGCGCGCGGAGCGGGAGCGTACTGAGGAATGACGATACGGGACGACCATTCCCTCGCCGGGGAGCTGGCGACGGAGGCGGGGGAGCGGCTTGTGGAGCTGCGCGCCCGTCTCGGGTTCGCGGACGCCCGGGCGCTGAAGGACGCGGGTGACCAGGCCTCGCACCGATTCCTCATGGAGGCGCTGGCGCGGCTGCGGCCGGACGACGCCGTGCTGTCGGAGGAGGCGACCCGCGAGGAGCGGATGGACCCCCGGCGGCTGTCGGCCGAGCGCGTCTGGATCGTCGACCCTCTCGACGGCACCCGTGAGTTCTCCGAGCAGGGCCGCGCCGACTGGGCCGTCCACGTGGCCCTGTGGGAACGCGGCGCCCTCACCGCCGGAGCGGTCGCCCTGCCGGCCCAGGGGCGCACGCTCACGACGGCGGCCCCGCCCGAGCTGCCGGAGAAGGTGCGCGAGCCGTTCCGCATCGCGGTCAGCCGCACCCGGCCGCCCGAGTTCGTCCGTGAGCTGGCCGCCCGCCTCGGCGGGGAACTCGTCCCCATCGGCTCGGCCGGTGCCAAGATCGCCGCGGTCCTCACCGGAGAGGTCGAGGCGTACGTGCACGCCGGGGGGCAGTACGAGTGGGACTCGGCCGCGCCGGTCGCGGTGGCGGTCGCGGCGGGAGCCCACGCGAGCAGGATCGACGGCTCACCCCTGACCTACAACCAGGGGGACCCCTGGTTGCCGGATATCCTGGTCTCCCTACCGGATCTGGCGCCAACGTTGCTCGCCGGAATCCGTGACCTGCATCGCCAGACTCCGTGAAGGAAGTCCCCATGCTTCAGCGTGACTACACCACGTCGCAGCTCGACGTGCTCGAGGCCGAGGCGATCCACATCATGCGCGAGGTCGCGGCCGAGTTCGAGCGCCCGTGTCTGCTCTTCTCCGGCGGCAAGGACTCGATCGTCATGCTGAGGGTCGCCGAGAAGGCCTTCTGGCCGGCGCCGATCCCCTTCCCCCTGATGCACGTGGACACCGGCCACAACTTCCCCGAGGTCATCGAGTTCCGCGACCGGCGGGTCGCCGAGCTCGGCGCGCGGCTGGTGGTCGCCTCGGTCCAGGCGTCGATCGACGCCGGGCGGGTGACCGAGCAGACCGGGCGGCGTGCCTCCCGCAACCGGCTGCAGACCACGACGCTGCTGGACGCCATCGAGGAGCACGAGTTCGACGCGGTGTTCGGCGGGGCCCGGCGCGACGAGGAGAAGGCCCGGGCCAAGGAGCGGGTGTTCTCCTTCCGGGACGAGTTCGGCCAGTGGGACCCGAAGAACCAGCGCCCCGAGCTGTGGAACCTCTACAACACCAAGATCAGCAGGGGTGAGCACATCCGCGTGTTCCCGCTGTCGAACTGGACCGAGCTGGACGTGTGGCACTACATCCGGCGGGAGGGCATCGAGATCCCGTCGATCTACTTCGCCCACTCGCGCCGGGTCTTCGAGCGCGACGGCATGCTGCTGGCCGACGCCGAGGTGGTCCAGCGGGGCGACGACGAGCCGCCGTTCGACGCGGTCGTCCGCTACCGCACGGTCGGCGACATGACCTGCACCGGCGCCGTCGCCTCCACCGCCACGACGGTGGAGCAGATCATCGAGGAGATCGCCGTGACCCGGATCACCGAGCGCGGCGCCACCCGCGCCGACGACCGGGCCTCCGAGGCCGCCATGGAAGATCGCAAGAAGGAAGGCTACTTCTGATGGACATCCTTCGTTTCGCGACGGCGGGCAGCGTCGACGACGGCAAGTCGACGCTGATCGGGCGGCTGCTGTTCGACTCCAAGGCGATCTTCGAAGACCAGCTCGAGGCGGTGGAGCGCACCTCCCGCGACAGGGGCACGGAGTACACCGACCTGTCGCTGCTGACCGACGGCCTGCGGGCCGAGCGCGAGCAGGGCATCACGATCGACGTGGCCTACCGCTACTTCGCCACGCCCAAGCGGAAGTTCATCATCGCCGACACCCCCGGGCACATCCAGTACACCCGGAACATGGTCACCGGCGCCTCCACCGCCGACCTGGCGATCATCCTGATCGACGCGCGCAAGGGCGTGCTGGAGCAGTCGCGGCGGCACGCCTTCCTGACCACGCTGCTGCGGGTGCCGCACCTCGTGCTCGCGGTCAACAAGATGGACCTCGTCGACTACTCCGAGGCCCGGTTCGAGGAGATCCGCGAGGAGTTCACCTCGTTCGCGAGCAAGCTCAACGCCTCGGACCTGACGTTCATCCCCATCTCGGCCCTGCACGGCGACAACGTCGTGTCCCGGTCGGAGAACATGCCGTGGTACGAGGGCTCGTCGCTGCTGCACCACCTGGAGAACGTGCACATCGCCTCCGACCGCAACCTGGTCGACGTGCGCTTCCCCGTGCAGTACGTCATCCGCCCGCACAACGCGACCAACCAGGAGCTGCACGACTACCGGGGCTACGCCGGGCAGGTCGCGGGCGGCGTGCTCAAGCCCGGCGACGAGGTGCTGCACCTGCCCTCCGGCCTGACCACGACGATCACGGCGATCGACACGTTCGACGGGCCGGTGGAGGAGGCGTTCGCGCCGATGTCGGTCACGCTGCGCCTGGGTGACGACATCGACATCTCCCGGGGTGACATGATCTGCCGGCCGAACAACCAGCCGCAGGCCGCCCAGGAGATCGACGCCATGGTCTGCTGGATGGCCGACGGCCTGAAGCTCCAGCCCCGCTCCAAGCTGATCATCAAGCACACCACCCGTACGGCCCGGGCCCTCGTGCGCGACCTGCACTACCGGCTCGACGTCAACACCCTGCACCGGGACGAGTCGGTCAACAGCCTCGGCCTGAACGAGATCGGGCGGGTGTCGCTGCGGACGACCCAGCCGCTGTTCGTGGACGACTACGCCCGCAACCGCATGACCGGCGGCTTCATCCTGATCGACGAGGCCACCAACGGCACCGTCGGCGCCGGGATGATCGTCGACGCGCGCTGACCGGCGCTCGCCGAGAGCCCTGGAGGGCCCGCGGGGGTGAGGACCACGACGGTGATCCGGCGCCTCGCCTCCGCGAGCCCGCGCGGCACTCGCGGGCCATGCCGCGCTACGAAGTGGCGAGGGTCTCCAGTGGCCGGTCGGGGTCGGCCAGCGCCTGGGGCGTGACGGGCGTGCCTGTGCGTATCAGCGTCTTGATCGGCTCGACGACGTCCCAGACGTTGACGTTCATGCCGGCCAGGACGCGACCGCCGTTCAGCCAGAACGCGATGAACTTCCGGGCGGCGACGTCGCCCCGGAAGACCACCTGGTCGTAGCCGCCCGGCTCGACGTGGCCGACGTACTCCATGCCGAGGTCGTACTGGTCGGTGTAGAAGTAGGGCAGTTCCTCGTAGACCGCGTCCCGGCCCAGCATGGTTGCGGCGGCGACGGCCGGCTGTTTGAGCGCGTTGGCCCAGTGTTCGACCCGTACGTGCCTGCCCAGCAGCGGGTGGTAGGCATTGGCGACGTCCCCGGCGGCGACGATGTCCGGGTCACCGGTCCGCAGGGCCGCGTCCACCACGACGCCGTCGTCCGCGTGCAGCCCGGCGTCCAGGGCGAGCCGCACCTCGGGTTCGGCGCCGACGCCGACGAGGACGGCGTCGGCGGCGATCTCGTCGCCGTCGCCCAGACGTACGCCCGAGGGCGTGATCTCGCTGACGGTGACCCCCAGCCGGAGGTCGACGCCGTGGTCGCGGTGCAGCCCGGCGAAGACCTGGGCGGCCTCGGGCCCGAGCACGCGCAGCAGCGGCAGACGCGCCGCCTCCAGCACCGTGACCGCGACGCCGGCCTGCCGGGCGGCCGCGGTGACCTCCAGCCCGATCCAGCCGGCCCCGATCACCGCCAGCCGGGACACGCTCCCGAGGACGTCCCTGAGCGACTCGCAGTCCTCGATCCGGCGCAGGTAGCGCACGTGCGGCGCCTGTGCGCCGGGGATCGGCGGCCTTCGCGGCCGGGCTCCGGTGGCCAGCAGCAGTTTGTCGTATTCGATCGCGCCGCCGTCGGCCAGCCCGACGCGGTGAGCACCGCGGTCGAGGCCGGTCGCGGCCACGCCGAGCAGCAACTCGACGTCGTGGTCGGCGTACCAGCCGTCCTGGTGGACGAAGACGCCGGCCCGGTCGCTCGTGCCCGTCAGGTAGCCCTTGGACAGCGGGGGCCGCTCATATGGGTGGTGCGGCTCGGCGCCGATCAGTGTGATCCGCCCGTCGAACCCCTGCTCGCGCAGGGCCTCGGCGGCCTTGGCTCCGGCCAGGCCGGCTCCGACGATCACGAACCTCTGCTGTGTCACGGCGATGGTCTCCTTGCTCAGGTGCGGGTGCCGGTGAGGGCGAAGAACTCCTGACGGGATCGGGCGTCCTCCCGCAGGATGCCCAGCAGCGTCGAGGTGACGGTGGTCGAGCCGACGGCGCGTACTCCCCGCAGGGTCATGCAGGTGTGCTCGGCCTCGATCACGACGCCGACCCCCGCGGGGCGCAACCGGTCGGCGAGCCAGTCGGCCACCTGTTTCGTGAGCCGTTCCTGCACCTGCGGCCGGCGGGCGAAGTGCTCGACGACGCGGGCCAGCTTGGACAGCCCGAGGATGCGGTCGCCGGGGAGATACCCGACGTGGGCGACTCCGGCGAAGGGCAGCAGGTGATGTTCGCAGACCGAGCGGATCGGAATCGCCCGGGCCAGCACGAGTTCGTCGTAGCCCTCCTCGTTGGGGAAGGTGGTGAGGTCGAACGGGCGTGGCGTGAACAGCTCGGCATACGCCTTGGCCATCCGCGCCGGAGTCTCCCGCAGGCTCTCGGAGTCCGTCGAGATGCCCAGCGCCTCCAGGAACTGGCCGGCCGCGCGCTCGGCGGCGGCCAGGTCCACACCGTCGCGCGGCTCGGCGATCACCCTCAGGGCACTACCGGTGCGCATCTCAGCCGCCGCTCACGCCGAGCGCGGTCAGCAGCACCAGCACCACGGTGGCCACCGCCAGCAGACCGTGCCCGGCCACGATCACGACCGGGAAGTGCCGCTCGGGCGGTCCCGCCGTGCCGGTGGCGCCGGGCCCGCCGGCCACCGCCGTACGGGCGCGGTAGGCGGGGATCCACCGGGCGAACATCGCGAAGCCCAGCAGCGCGACCGGGACCAGCAGGACCAGCGCGACCCACGCCAGGGCGGCGCTGCCGGCGACCAGGTGCACGATCCACACCACCAGCCCGGCGGCGGCCAGCGCGAAGTGGCCGAAGATCAGCCCCGGTGAGAAGCGACTGGTGCGCCGGCCGCCTCTGGCGATCCAGGTGCCCAGCATCACGAAGCCGCCCACCGCGGTGAGCAACCACGTGACCAGTGCAGCGATACCCATGACGAGTTCTCCTCCTGTCGAATGGAATGAGGGTCAGCGCCGGAAACCGTCGGCCTGGGTGACCTCGTCGGCCACCCGTACGCCGTAGCGGTAGGCGAGCTTGCCGCCCAGATAGCCGGAGACCACGAGCAGCGCCAGGCTGCCCGCCGAGAGCAGCAGCGGGCCGAGCGCGACCGGGCCGCCCGCCGCCGTGCCGGCCGCTGTGCCCGCCGGTGGGCCGGCCTGACGCCACAGGAAGCCGGCGGCGTACGCGGCGGTGATCACGAGGTTCAGCCCCATGTGGAGCAGACCCGTGCGGAACGCCGGGGTGCCCGCAGGGATGGCGAACAGGTCGAGGAACCCGGCCATCGCCGCGGCCAGCGCGCCGAGCACGCCGAGGGCGATCAGCCATTTCGAGCCCTCGGCCAGGAACCCTGGATCGGGAGCGAACCGGGACACCAGGTCGAAGACCATGCTCGCCACCCATGCGCCGATGGGCACGGCGACCAGCATCGGGTGGAACGGATGGCCGTACGGCCCGGCCAGCACCGCGCTCACCGGTCGTTTCGCCTCGTGCAGCCCACCGGTCATCAGGACCTCCGCGTGTGACGTATTACGCCAATGAATGTTGGTCTTATTCGAGCGGATGGTCAAGGTGTTCGCGTACATCGAGGGGGCTATGGTTTTCGACCGTGGAGGCAGGCGTTATCGTGGCAGGGTGACGACGGATCCCGCGATCAGTGCGGTGGCCGCGCTGGACGACGCGCTGCGGCAGGGCATGTACGCCTACATCCGCGGGGCGCGCCGCCCGGTGACCCGGGACGAGGCCGCCGCCTCGGTCGGGATCTCCCGCAAGCTGGCCGCCTTCCATCTGGACAAACTGGTCGACGCCGGTCTGCTGCGCGCCCGCTATGAGGCCGTCGGCGGCATCCGCAAGGTCGGCCGCACCCCGAAGGTCTACGAACCCACCGAGACCGACATCCGCGTCACGATCCCCGAGCGCCGGCACGAGGTGCTGGCCGACATCCTCATGGACGCCGTCCTCGCGGAGAGCGAAGGGGAGAGCGCCCGCCAGGCGGCGGTCCGGGTCGCCGGCCGGCGCGGCGAAGAGATCGGCGCCGCGGAACGCGCCCGGGCCAAGCCCGGCCGCCTCGGCGCGGAGCGTGCCCTCACCCTGCTCGAAGGCATGCTCGCCCGGCACGGCTTCGAGCCCGGCCGCGAGTCCCCCACCTGCGTGCGGCTGCGCAACTGCCCGTTCCATCCACTGGCGGCGCGAGCTCCCGAACTGGTCTGCGGGGTCAACCACGCCTTCCTCGACGGCATGCTCGCCGGGCTGGAGGCCTCCAGGGTGCGGGCCGTCCTGGTGCCGCGGCCGGGAGAGTGCTGCGTCGAACTGCGCTCCTCCTGAGGCGGCTCTCCCGCTTCCCGGTGAGAACACGTACGGCTCGCGCGGCGGGATCGTCGGTTTCGCCCGTCGCCGCCACCCCGTTCCGTCGCCGACGGCGGGCTCGTAGATCCTTTGGTGATTGCCGGCCGTCCGATCACCCTCCGCGCTAGGGTCGTCACGTTTCGCATCCATCCATGGAGGACACGTGGCCGACACACAGCCAGTGATCTTCGTGGGCGGCCTGGGACGCAGCGGCAGCACCCTGCTCGAACGTCTCCTCGGCGAGGTGCCCGGCGTGGCGCCGCTCGGCGAGGTCGTCCACCTGTGGGACCGCGGCGTACGCGCCGACGAGCCCTGCGGCTGCGGGCAGCGGTTCTCCCAGTGCCCGTTCTGGACGAAGGTGGGCACCCGCGCGTTCGGGCAGTGGCGGCAGAGCCAGGCGGGCTGGCTGCCCGGCCTGCGCGCCCGCGTCGACCGGACCCGCCGCCTGCCCGTCCTCGCCCTCGGACTCGCGAGCCGTGAGGCCGAGCTGGCCGAGTACGTCCGGTCGTACTACCGCATCTACACGGCGGCGGCCGAGATCGCCGACGCCCGGGTCGTCGTCGACTCCAGCAAGCACGCCTCCCTGGCGTACTGCCTGGCGGCGATCATGGAGCTGCGGGTCGTGCAGGTGGTGCGCGACCCCCGCGCGGTGGCCGCGTCGTGGCGGCGCAGGGTGCGCAGACCCGAGGACGGGCGGCCGATGACCCGCTGGACGCCCGCGCGCACCGCCGTCCACTGGCTGGCCCAGAATCTCGCCTTCGAAGTGCTGCGCCGCAAGGGCGTGCAGGTCGTACGGGTGCGTCACGAGGACCTGGTGCGCGACCCCCGAGCGACCCTGGCACGCCTGGCCGCGCGGCTCGGCCTTCCCGACGACGGCCTCGCCTTCCTGGACGACCGCGAGGCGCTGCTCGGCGTCGCGCACACCGTCTCCGGCAACCCGATGCGCTTCTCCGTGGGCCCGGTCGAGATACGGAACCGCCCGGCGCCCCTGCCGCGCCCCCAGCGGTGGCTCGTCACCGCGCTCACCCTCCCGCTTCTCCTCTTCTACGGTTACGGTCTCGCCTACCGCAGGGGAGTGAGGCGTTGAGGCCGTCGGTCGGCGTCGTCATCCCCACCCGCGGCGACCGGCCCGTCCCGCTCCTGGCCGCGCTGACGGGGGTGCTCGCCCAGGACTACGCCGGCCGGGTCGAGGTGGTGGTCGTGGCCGACGGCGTCCCCGCCTTCCTCGTCGCCCAGCAGGTGTCCGGGGCCGACTCGGGGGCCGACTCCGCGGCCGATCCGGGAGACGCCGGAGCCGTCCGGAGCGTCCGCGTGCTGGGCAACCGGAGCACTCGCGGCCTGCCGGGCGCGCGCAACACCGGGATCTCCATGCTCGGCACGGATCTCGTCGCCTTCTGCGACGACGACGACCTCTGGCTGCCCGGCAAGCTGGCCGCCCAGGTCGCGGCCCTGGCGGAGGAGCCCGCCGCGGGCTTCGCGAGCTGCGCCGTCGAGGTCGAGTACGGCGACCGCCGGGTGCCGCGGCTGGCCGGCACGGGCAGGGTCACCCACCGGCACCTCACCCGCTCGCGCATGATGATGGTGCACTCCTCGACGTTCCTGTTCCGCCGGGGCTGGGCCTGGGTGGACGAGAGCGCCCCGGGTGGTCAGAACGAGGACTGGGATCTCGCGCTGCGGGCCGCCTGGCGGCATCCGATCGTCCACGTCGACCGGCCGCTCGTGCGGGTGCGCTGGGGCTCCTCGCACTACGCGGGGCGGTGGGCCGACCGGATCGCGGGCCTGGAGTGGATGCTCGCGCGGCATCCCGGGCTGGCCGCCGAGCCGCGGGGCGCCGCGCGCGTCTACGGGCAGCTCGCCTTCTGCCACGCCGCCCTCGGCCGGCGTCGCGAGGCCGCCCGCTGGTCGCTGCGCGCCCTCTCCGCGCGGCCGGGCGAGCCGCGCGCGGCCGTGGCGCTGGCGGTCGCCGGAGGGCTGGTCAGCCCGCGCGCCGTGCTGCACGCCCTCCATCGCCGCGGCCACGGCATCTGATGACCGACGTGCCGGCTCCCACGGCGGCCGTGGACGCGGTGGTGGCCGGGGCCGGCAGGGTCCGCGTGGGGGCGGTGCGGCTCGACCCGCTCACCGAGGCGCAGGTGGTCGCCCATGTCATGGACGCGCTGGAGCGCGGTGTGGGCGGCCACGTCGTCACGCCGAACGTCGACATCTGCCGCGCCGCCGCCCGCGACGCCTCGCTGCGCGCGCTGATCGACGCGGCCGAACTCGCCGTGGCCGACGGCATGCCGCTGGTCTGGGCGTCGCGGCTGCTCGGTCACCCGCTGCCGGAACGGGTGACCGGAGCCGACCTGATCTGGTCGCTGACCGGGGCCGCCGCGGCCCGCGGCCTGCCCGTCTACCTCATCGGGGGTCCGCCCGGCGTCGCCGGGGCGGCGCGCGACGCGCTGTGCGAGCGGCACCCGGGCCTGGTCGTGGCGGGCGTCCACGCCCCGCCGTACGGGTTCGAGACCAGTGCCGCGGCGATGGCGGAGCTGCGGGGGCGGCTCGTCGCCGCGCGGCCCTCCCTGGTCTTCGCCGGGCTCGGGTTCCCCAGGCAGGACCGGCTCGTCGCGGCGCTCCGGGCCGACCTGCCGGACGCCTGGTTCGTGGGGTGCGGTGCGGCCATCGCGTTCGCCGCCAGGTCGGTGCGCCGCGCGCCCGAATGGATGGGCGACCACGGCCTGGAATGGCTGTTCCGCCTGCTCGGCGAGCCCCGGCGGCTCGCTCGCCGCTATCTCGTCGACGACCTCCCCTTCGCCCTCCGCCTCCTGTCGGGCGCCCTGCTGAGCAGGGCCTTCCGGTCACGGAGCAGGGGGCCGGGAAGCAGAGGTCAAAGGACGTAAGGGCCGAAGCGGCCCCAGGCGACCACGGCGGCCAGCACCAGGAGCACCACGTTGACGACGATGACCTGGGACTCCGCGCGGCGGGCGTGGACGACGACCGCTCCGGCCATGAGCAGGGTGACGCCGAGCGCGGCGAGCGGTGTCAGCACGGGGGCGACGCCCGTGACGGCGGGCAGGACGAGACCGAAGGCGATCAGCACCTCGAGAACGCCGAGGCCCTTGACCGCGCCCGCGGGGAAGTCCTCGGTCCAGGCCATGCCGGAGACGGCCAGCCGGTCCTTCGGCTGGGCGAGTTTCATCACCCCGGCGACGAGGAAGGCGAGGGTGAGCAGGCCGGCGATGGCCCAGAGGGCGACGTTCATGAGGAGTCCGTTCTTGCGGCGGCAGAGCGAAATGTAGCGGATGGGCGATCCGTGGCCGTCGCCGCGGATCGCTGTCACGCCCCGGCGTCCCGAAAAAATTCCTCGAAGAAATTCGGGAGGCGGTGTCGGATCGGGTCGGTGATGTTCGTAGCAGGGGTGAGGCCGCCCACGAGGGGCGGCGCCAAGGTGAAGGAACCGCGACCATGAAGCTGACGACCATGACTCAGGTCACCGTCGACGGGGTGATGCAGGGAAACGGCGGCGCGTCGGACGAGGATCGCAGGAACGGATTCGAGCGCGGCGGATGGGCCCTGGGCAAGGGCGACAACGAGACCCACGCGTTCATCGACCAGACCTACCGGCGCGCCGAGGCGTTCCTGTTCGGCCGGCGGACCTACGAGCTGTTCGCCGGCTATTGGGGGACCATGACGGTGCGGGATGCCCCTGGCTGGGAGGGCGTCGTGGAAGCGCTGAACACACGGCCCAAGTACGTGGCGTCGACCACGCTCACGGATCCGGCGTGGTCGGACACGACTGTCCTGTCCGGAGACGTCGCGGCCGCCGTCCGGGAACTGAAGGCCAAGCCGGGGGGTGAGCTGCAGGTGCACGGCAGTGGCATCCTGACCCGGTGGCTGCTGGAGAACGATCTGGTCGACGAGATGACTCTGATCACCATCCCGGTGGTCGTCGGCCAGGGCGCGCGGCTGTTCCCCGACGCCGGCCCGGATCTCGCGCTCGACCTGGTCGAGTCGCGCGTCGACTCCAAGGGCCTGACGATCCAGGTCTACCGGCCGGCCGGGCGCCCGCAGTATGCGCCGACGGCGTGACGTCCCCGACCACCGAACCACGTCTTGACACCACAGGAGGCGATCTTCAGATGCGGTACCTGGTTTCCGTGATCGATGACAAGAGCAATCCCGGCAGCACGGACAGGCAGCCTGCCATCAGCGCGTTCAACGAACGACTCATCGCCGGGGGCTACTGGGTTTTCGCGGGCGGACTCGCCGACACCGACGCGGCCACGGTCGTCGACAACCGGGGCGAGGAGGCGGTGTTCAGCGACGGGCCATTCGTGGAGTCGAAGGAGTATCTCGCCGGCGTCTGGGTGTGGGAGGCCCCCGATCTGGATGTGGCGCTCAAGCTCGCCACCGAGGCGTCGAAGATCTGCGATCGGAAGATCGAGGTGCGGCCGTTCCTGTGAACGAGGTCGACGTCCGCGAGGCGATCACTCGGGCCCACCACGAGGAGTGGGCCCGGGTGGTCGCCTCCCTGACCAGGCGCTTCGGTGACCTCGACGTCGCCGAGGAGGCGGCCGCCGAGGCGTTCGCGACCGCCGTTCAGCGGTGGCCGGCCGACGGTGTGCCCCCCAACCCGGGCGCCTGGCTGACCACCACCGCCAACCGCCAGGCCATCGACCGGATCCGGCGCGAGAACAAACGCGACGACAAGCACAGGAAGGCTCAGATGTCATACGACGATGACCCGCCCGAGCCTGTCGGCGCCATCGACGACGACCGGCTCCGGCTGATCTTCACCTGCTGTCATCCGGCATTGGCGATGGAGACCCGCGTGGCGCTGACGCTGCGCATGGTCGCCGGCCTGACCATGCCCGAGATCGCCCGCGCCTTCCTGGTGGCCGAGAGCGCCATGGGACAGCGGATCACCCGCGCGAAGGCCAAGATCAAGGCGGCGCGCATCCCCTATAGGGTGCCGTCGGGGGAGGATCTCCCGGCGCGCGTCTCCGGCGTCCTCGCCGTCCTCTACCTCGTCTTCAACGAGGGCTACCTGGCCACCGGCCCCGGCACCGATCCCGTCCGGCGGGAGCTGACCGCCGAGGCGATCCGGCTCACTCGCCTGATCCGCGCGCTCCTGCCGCAGGACGGTGAGGTGGCCGGGCTGCTGGCGCTGATGCTCCTGACCGAGGCCCGCCGCCCCGCCCGCGTCTCGGCCGGCGGTGAACTGGTCGCTCTCAACGAGCAGGACCGTGGGGCCTGGGACGCGGCGCTGATCGCCGAGGGGCACCGGCTGGTGCGCGAGCGCCTGGCCGCTGCCGCCGCCGGGGTGGCTCCGGGGCGCTACCAGCTCCTCGCGGCGATCAACGCCGTGCACACCTCCGCCCGCGACATGCGCGACACCGACTGGTCGCAGGTCCTCGCCCTCTACGACCAGCTCGTCCGCCTCGACCGCTCGCCGATCGTCGCCCTCAACCGGGCCATCGCGGTCGCCGAGCTCGACGGCCCGGAGGTGGCACTGGCGGCCGTCGACCGTCTCGAGTCCAGGCTGGCCGGCTATCACGCCTACCACGCCACCCGCGCCGACCTGCTGCGCCGGCTGGGCCGCGGCCGGGAGTCGCGCGCGGCCTACGACAGAGCCATCGACCTGGCCGGCAACACCGCCGAGACCGCCTACCTGACCCGCCGCCGCGACCAACTGCGATAGCGCCCACGGCCGCGTCTCGCACGGAGGCCCTAAGGTGTCCCGCGGGTCCGCCCGTGACATGGCCGCCATATGACCGCGCCGCCCGTCAGGTCCCACCGGTCTCGGCGAGTCTGCGGGCGAGGTAGCGGCGCTCCGCGTCCGTCGGCGCGAGCGCCAGGGCCTCCCCGTAGGCTCGCGCCGCGTCGTCCGTACGGCCCAGCCGGCGCAGCAGGTCCGCACGGGTGGCGGCGAGCAGGTGGTGCCCGGCCAGTTCGCCGGCGGCCCGCAGCTCGTCGACCAGCCGCAGACCGGCGAGGGGGCCGTCGGCCATCGCCACGGCCACCGCCCGGTTCAACTCGACCACCGGAGACGGCGCCAGCCGTACCAACTCCCCGTACAGCCCGGCGATCTGCGGCCAGTCGGTGTCGTCCGGGTCGAGGGCGGTCGCGTGACAGGCGGCGATGGCCGCCTGCACCTGGTACGGCCCGGGGCGGCGGCGCGCCAGCGCGTCGTCCAGGAGCCGCAGCCCCTCCTCGATCTCGTCGTGGTCCCACTTCGCGCGGTCCTGGAGTTCCAGTGTGACGATGTCGCCCGCCTCGTCGAACCGGGCGGCGCGCCGTGAGTCCTGCAGCAGCATGAGCGCGAGCAGCCCCTGCGCCTCGGGTTCGCCCGGCATGAGCCCGGCGAGCACCCGGGCCAGCCGGACGGCCTCGGCCGTCAGTTCCGGCCGGGCGGGGCTCGGCCCGCCGCTGGCCGAGTAGCCCTCGGTGAACAGGACGTACAGCACGCCGAGCACACCCGCCGTCCGCTCGGCCAGCAGATGCGCGGGCGGCACCCGGTAGGGGATGCCCGCGTTGCGTATCTTGCGCTTGGCCCTGACCAGCCGCTGCGCCATGGTCGCCTCCGGCACCATGAACGCCGCGGCGATCTCTGCCGTGGTCAGCCCCGCGAGCGTGCGGAGCGTGAGGGCGACCTGCGCCTCCAGCGGCAGGGCCGGGTGACAGCAGGTGAACATCAGGCGCAACCGGTCGTCGGGCACGTGATCCTCCTCCGCGGGCACCGGGTCGGAACCGGTCGGCGCCGACGCCAGCGCGCGCAGCCGCGCCGCCTCGGCGGTGCCGCGGCGGAACCGGTCCAGCGCCCGGTTGCGGGCCGCGGTGGTGAGCCACGCCCCGGGACGGCGCGGCACGCCGTCCCGGGGCCAGCGGGCGAGCGCCTGGGCGAACGCGTCCTGGGCGCACTCCTCGGCCAGGTCCCAGTCGCCGGTCAGCCGGATGAGCGTGGCGACGACGCGGCCCCACTCCTCGCGGAACGCCTCCTCGACGACCCGGGTGACGTCGGCGCCGCTCATTCCGGCCAGAACGGCCTCACCTCGATCGCGCCGAACGACGCCACGGGATGCTTCGAGGCGATCTCGATGGCCTCGTCGAGGTCGGCGCACTCGATGATGTCGAATCCGGCGATCTGCTCCTTGGTCTCGGCGAACGGCCCCTGGGTCACCAGTCCGGCGCGCACCGTCGTGGCGTCGCCGGCGGGACACAGGCGATGCCCGCCGAGGCGCACCCCCCGGCGCTCGGTCTCCTCGACCCACGGCTCGGGGTCGGCCTGCTCGGGACTGACCTCGACCGACTCCTCGGCACAGATCAACAGTAGGTACTTCATCGGTTCCCTCCTCCGGGACACGGTGGCCGCCCCGGGCGGCCACTCTCCCCTACGACGCGGTGGGGTCGCGAAATCGACAGCCGGTCCCGTCCGAATGTCGAAAAATCGCCCGGGCGCCGTCGTCCTTCCGGGAGGCGCCCGTCGGAAGGCGCCGTACGGGAAGGCGGGACGCATGTCCGAGATGGCCCAGGGGGCAGTCGGTCAAGACGGACGAGGAGAGGGCCGGGGCCGGGAAGCAGTGCCACGGGCACGCGCGGCGGTGACGGCGGTGTTCGCCCTGAACGGCGCCCTCATCGCCGCGTTCGCGGTCCGTACGCCCTCTTTGAAGATTGATCATGATCTGACGGAGGGACTGCTCGGCCTCCTGAACGCCCTGTTCGCCGTGGCGGCGCTCGCCGCCACGCGGGTCGCCGGGCGACTCGCGGCGCGGATAGGCAGCGCCTGGGTCGTGCGGATCGCCGCGGTCGCCCTTCCCCTCGCCCTGGCCGGGGTGGGCCTCGCCGGCGGGCACGTCCACCTGGCCGCGGCCATGCTCCTCGTCGGCGCCGCGAACGGGCTGCTCGACACGGGAATGAACGCGCAGGCGGTGATGGTCGAACGGGCGGCGCACCGTCCCATCATGAACGGCTGCCACGCGGCATGGAGCATCGGCTCCGTGGCCGGTTCGCTCACCGGCGGGGCCGCGGCGCAGGCGGGCATGTCCCTCACCACGCACTACCTGATCCTGGGGTCGGTCGTGACGGCCGTCGCCCTGGTGGCGGGCAGATGGCTGCCGGCCGAGAGACCCACCGAGAGACCCACCGAGGAACCCTCCGCGGAGCACCCGTCCGCGCGTACGGACGACGCGGCCGGACGGCGAGGACGGCGAGGACGGCGGGCGGGCTGGACGCGCCGCGTCCTGCTCCTCGGCGCGATGGGCGCGGCGGTGCTGGCCTGTGAGGGAGCCGTCATCACCTGGAGCGGGGTCCTCCTGCACGACGATCGGGGCGCCTCACTGGGCGTGGCCTCGCTGGGTCTCGTCGCCTTCACCGCCTGCCAGACGGCGGGACGGCTCGTGGGCGACCGGCTGTCCGCGAGATATCCGGCACGCGTCCTGGTCCGGGGCGGGACCGCGCTGGCGGCCATCGGTCTGACGGCGGCGGTCGTGGCCCCCACGCCGGTCCTCGCGGTCGCCGGGTTCGCCC
>NZ_JBFAOO010000104.1:0-26452 GCF_040675265.1 Microbispora sp. NPDC049633 | reverse complement strand
CCCGCGCGCTCCCCGACGCCCCCGGCCACCCCACCCCGGTCAGCTCGCTCCAGGCGGCCGTGCCGCCCGAGGCCCTCCCCGGCGACCCGTCCGCGGCGGCCTCGGCCGTCGAGGCGATCCGGCAGGCCAGCGGCGAGGCCATGAGGGAGCTGCGCGTCACGCTGGGGCTGCTGCGCCGGCCCACCGGCGAGGCCGGCGGGCGGGCGCCGGTCGGCGGGCTCGCGGAGCTGGACCGGTTGGTCGCCAGGGTGCGGGCCGGCGGGCTGACGGCGACGCTGCGGATCCTGGGCACGGCGGTGCCGGTGCCGCACGTCATCGACGTGACGGCCTACCGCATCGTCCAGGAGTCGCTGACCAACGTGTTGCGCCACGCCGCCGCGACCACCGTCGAGGTCGTGGTCCGCTACGGGAGGGAGCTGGAGATCACGGTGAGCGACGACGGACGGGGCGGCGCCCCCGGCGGCGGAGGCGAGGGGCTTCGCGGCATGGCGGAACGCGCGGAACTGCTCGACGGGAGCCTGTGGGCGGGCGAGGGCGAGGACGGCGGGTTCCAGGTCCGGGCCGTGCTCCCGCTGGCGGTCCCGGGCCGGGCCGCCCCCCCCGGGACCGCCCGGCTGCCGGCTCCGGCGGCGCAGTGAGCGCCGCCGGGGCGATCCGGGTGGTGATCGCCGACGATCAGCACCTCGTGCGGGGCGGCCTGCGGGCGCTGCTGGAGCGGGCGCCGGACATCGAGGTCGCCGGTGAGGCGGCCGACGGCGAGTCGGCCGTGGGGATGGCGCGGCGCGAGCGCCCCGACGTGGTCCTGATGGACGTACGCATGCCGGGCGTCGACGGCATCGAGGCCACCCGGCGGATCGCCGCCGACGATCGGCTGCGCACCGTGCGGGTGGTCGTGCTCACGACGTTCGATGACGACGAGTACCTCTTCGAGGCGATTCGGGCGGGCGCCGTGGGGTTCCTCCTGAAAGACACACCGCCCGACGACCTGCGCGCCGCCGTGCGGACGGTCGCGGCCGGGGACGCGCTGCTGTCGCCCGCGGTGACCGGGCGGGTCATGAGCGCGGCGGCCCTCGCCTTCACGACTGTCGACCCGGGACGGATCGCGGGACTGACCGAGCGGGAACGCGAGGTCCTCGCCCAGGTGGCCACCGGGCTGTCGAACGCGGAGATCGGCGCCGCGCTGTTCATCAGCCCCGCGACCGCCCGGACGTACGTGAGCCGGCTGCTGACCAAGCTCGGCGCCCGCGACCGTGCCCAGCTCGTCGTCGCCGGGTACGAGAGCGGGCTGGTCCGTCCGGGCGGACTGGACCGGAGCGGGACCGCTCACCCTGGCGGGTGACGACCCCCGCCTGCCCGGGCGGCCACACGGCGGGCCGGCGGCTCGGCGCTAAAGCCGGGACAGCGCGGCGCGGGCCATGGTGCGCAGGAGGTCGGCCATGGCCTCGGGGGCGAGCTCCCCGGCGCTGCGCGGGGTGGAGTTGAGCAGGCCGAAGACCGCGTGCGTGGCGGCGCGCAGCCGCGCGGGCGGGCAGGCGGGGTGCAGCTCGGACAGCACGGTCACCCACTCCTCGGCGTACAGGCGCTGCAGCCGCCGGATGGCCCGCCGGGCCTGCTCCGGCACGTTGTCCAGCTCGCGCTCGTGCACGCGGATCAGCGCGGGGTGATTCAGCGCGAACTCGATGTGCCCGGACAGCAGCGCGTCGAGCGCGGCCTCGGCGGTGTCCGGGTCGGCGGTGGTGGCCAGCCGTGCCCCCTGCTCGCGCAGCCGTTCGCTGATGTCCAGCAGCATCTCGGCGAGCAGGGCCTCCTTGCCGCTGAAGTGCCGGTACAACGCCGGTCCCGACACGCCCACGGCCGCGCCGATGTCCTCGATGGACACGCCGTGGAAGCCGCGTGTCGCGAAGAGGCCCGCGGCGGCGTCGAGGATCTCGGCCCGCCGGTTGCGGGTAGGGGTCTTCACGGTCCTCCCGGTCTTCACGGCACCATGGTAGACGGAGTCTGTTAACGATGACTAACATCGTGACATGAGCACGAGTGACTGGCCGGCGCTGGAGAGCCGGTGCGACCCGGGCGGCGAGCCGTACAAGCGCAACGCGGAGGCGAACGAGCGCCTGGCGGCGGACCTGCGGGAACGGCTCGCGGCGGCGGCGCGCGGCGGCCCCGAGCGGGCCCGGGCCAGGCACGTTCAGCGCGGCAAACTGCTGCCCAGGGACCGCGTCGACACGCTCCTCGATCCCGGCGGGCGATTCCTGGAGCTGTCCCCGCTCGCGGCCACCGGCATGTACGACGACCAGGCCCCCGCCGCGGGGATCATCACCGGCGTGGGACGGGTCGCCGGGCGCGAGGTCGTGGTCGTGGCCAACGACGCCACCGTCAAGGGCGGCACGTACTACCCGATGACGGTCAAGAAGCACCTGCGCGCCCAGGAGGTCGCCCTCCACAACAACCTGCCGTGCGTGTACCTGGTCGACTCCGGCGGCGCCTTCCTGCCGAAGCAGGACGAGGTCTTCCCCGACCGCGAGCACTTCGGCCGCATCTTCTACAACCAGGCCACCATGTCGGCCCGGGGCATCCCGCAGATCGCGGCCGTGCTCGGCTCCTGCACCGCGGGCGGGGCGTACGTCCCGGCGATGAGCGACGAGGCCGTGATCGTGCGCGGCCAGGGCACGATCTTCCTGGGCGGGCCGCCGCTGGTGAAGGCCGCGACCGGTGAGACCGTCACCGCCGAGGAGCTGGGCGGCGGCGAGGTCCACGCCCGCGTCAGCGGCGTCACCGACCACCTCGCCGAGGACGACCCGCACGCCCTGAAGATCGTGCGGGACATCGTCGCGTCGCTCGGCCCCCGGCCGCCCCGGCCGTGGGAGGTGGCGCCGTCCGAGCCGCCGCTGTGGGACCCGCGCGACCTGTACGGCATCGTCCCCCAGGACACGCGCCAGCCGTACGACGTGCGGGAGGTGATCGCCCGGGTGGTCGACGGCAGCCGGTTCTTGGAGTTCAAGGCCGAGTACGGCCCGACCCTGGTCACCGGGTTCGCCCGGATCCACGGCCACCCCGTGGGGATCGTGGCCAACAACGGCATCCTGTTCGGGGAGTCGGCGCTCAAGGGCGCCCACTTCGTCGAGCTGTGCGACCGGCGCTCGATCCCGCTGGTGTTCCTGCAGAACATCAGCGGCTTCATGGTCGGCAAGGCGTACGAGGCCGGGGGCATCGCCAAGCACGGCGCGAAGATGGTGACGGCGGTGGCCTGCGCCCGGGTGCCGAAGTTCACAGTGGTCATCGGCGGCTCGTTCGGCGCGGGCAACTACGCGATGGCCGGCCGCGCCTACTCGCCCCGGTTCCTGTGGATGTGGCCGAACGCCCGCATCTCGGTCATGGGCGGCGAGCAGGCCGCCACCGTGCTCACCATGGTCGGCGACGCCGACGCCGACGAGATCCGGGCGCAGTACGAGCACCAGGGCAATCCCTACTACTCGACGGCGCGCCTGTGGGACGACGGGGTGATCGACCCGGTGGACACCAGGACCGTCCTCGGCCTGGCGCTCGGCGCCGCCGCGAACGCCCCCCTCGAACCCGTCGGCTACGGCGTCTTCCGGATGTGAGGTCGACCTCGTGATGTTCACCAGTGTCCTGATCGCGAACCGGGGTGAGATCGCCGTCCGGATCATCCGCACGCTCCGCGCGCTGGGGATCCGCGCGATCGCGGTGCACAGCGACGCCGACCGCGACGCCCGTCACGTGCGCGAGGCCGACCTCGCCGTCCGGCTCCCGCGCGGCTACCTCGACATCGACGGGATCGTCGAGGCCGCCCGGGCGAGCGGCGCCGAGGCCGTCCACCCGGGATACGGCTTCCTCGCCGAGAACGCCGGGTTCGCCCGCCGCTGCGCGGTCGAAGGCCTGGTGTTCGTCGGCCCGCCGGCCGGGGCCATCGAGGCCATGGGCGACAAGATCCGGGCCAAGGAGACGGTCGCCCGCGCGGGCGTGCCGGTCGTGCCCGGCGGCGCGGAACCGCACGACGACCTGGCCGAGGTCGCCGCGCGCATCGGCTTCCCCGTGCTGATCAAGCCGTCGGCGGGCGGGGGCGGCAAGGGCATGCTGCGGGTCGAGTCCGCCGACGCCCTGGCCTCGGCCGTCGAGTCGGCCCGCCGTACGGCCACGGCGGCCTTCGGGGACGGCACCCTGCTGATCGAGCGGTTCGTGGACCGGCCCCGGCACATCGAGATCCAGGTCATGGCCGACGGCCACGGGAACGTCGTCCACCTGGGCGAGCGCGAGTGCAGCCTGCAGCGGCGCCACCAGAAGATCGTCGAGGAGGCGCCCTCGCCGCTGCTCGACGAGGAGACGCGGGCCCGCATGGGCGCGGCGGCGGTGGAGGCCGCCCGGTCGGTCGGCTACGTCGGCGCCGGCACGGTCGAGTTCATCGTCCCCGGCTCCCGTCCCGGCGAGTTCTTCTTCATGGAGATGAACACCCGGCTGCAGGTCGAGCACCCGGTCACCGAGATGGTCATCGGCCTCGACCTGGTCGAGCTGCAGCTGCGGATCGCCGCGGGGGAGCCGCTGCCGTTCGGACAGGACGAGGTGCGCCTGCGCGGTCACGCCGTCGAGGCCCGCGTGTACGCCGAGGACCCCGCCCGCGACTTCCTGCCGACGGGCGGCCGGATCCTGGCCCTGCGGGAGCCCGCGGGCGAGGGCGTGCGGTTCGATTCCGGGCTCACCGGCGGGATGACGGTGGGCAGCGACTACGACCCCATGCTGGCCAAGGCGGTGGCCTGGGCCTCCGACCGGGCGGGCGCGCTCGCGGCCCTCGATCGGGCGCTGGCCTCGACCGTGATCCTCGGGGTCACCACGAACATCGGGTTCCTGCGCGCGCTGCTGGCCGACCCGGAGGTCGCGGCCGGGCGGCTCGACACGGGGCTGGTCGAGCGGCGGCTCGCGGACGTCGTCGGCGGCCAGGTGCCGGACGAGGTGCTGGCGGCGGCCGCGCTCGTCTTCCACTCCGGCTTCGACCGCTCCGCCTCGGGCGACCCGTGGGACGTGGCGGACGGCTGGCGGGTGGGGGAGCCCGCCTGGACCGTGCACCGGCTCGGCGTGCCCATGCCCGTGCGGGTGCGGGTGCGGGGCGCCGCCGGAGACGCGGAGATCGAAGTTAACGAGCGTTCACTCGGCCGGGCGCGGCTCGAGCGGACCGGCTCCGAGGAGGCGGCGGTCACCCTCGGCGGTGTCACCCGCAGGTACGCGGTCGCCCGGAACCGCGACACGGTGTGGCTCGCGGAGGGGGGCCGCGCCTGGCCCGTCACCCGGCACGAACCGGGCGACCCGCAGGACCGGCAGGGCGGAGCGCTCGCCGGCGACGGGGTCGTACGCAGTCCGATGCCGGGAACGGTGCTGCTGGTCAAGGCGGCCGAGGGCGACCGGGTCAGCGCGGGACAGCCGCTGGTCGTCGTGGAGGCGATGAAGATGGAACACACCCTGACGGCGCCGGCCGACGGCGTGCTCGCCGAGCTGAGGGCCCGGCCGGGCCAGACGGTGGAGCTGGACGCGGTCCTGGCGCGGGTGACGCCGTGCGAGTGACGATCTACGAGGTGGGCCCGCGCGACGGCCTGCAGAACGAGTCGGCCGTCGTGCCGGTCGAGGTCAAGCGCGAGTTCATCGGACGGCTGGCCGAGGCCGGGCTGACGACCATCGAGGCGACGAGCTTCGTCCACCCCAAGTGGGTGCCCCAGCTCGCGGACGCGGGCGAGCTGCTGGAGAGCCTGCCCCGGGTGCCCGGGGTCCGCTATCCGGTGCTCGTCCCCAACGAGCGCGGCCTCGACCGGGCGCTGAAGCAGGGGGTGGCCGATATCGCGATCTTCGGCAGCGCCACCGAGTCGTTCGCCCAGCGCAACCTGAACCGGACCGTCGAGTCGCAGTTCGATATGTTCGCCCCCGTCGTCGAGCGGGCGCTGGCGCACGGCATGCGGGTCAGGGCGTACGTGTCGATGTGCTTCGCCGACCCGTGGGAGGGGCCGGTCGCGCCCGCGCAGGTCGCCCGCGTCGGCCGCAGGCTGCTCGACCTCGGCTGTTACGAGCTGTCGCTGGGCGACACCATCGGCGTCGGCACGCCACGGCACGTCGAGGCGCTGCTCGACGCCTTCGCCGAGGCGGGGGTCGGGCCGGACCGGCTCGCCGTCCACTTCCACGACACCTACGGCCAGGCCCTCGCCAACACGCTCACCGCGATCAGGCGGGGGATCACGGTCGTGGACTCCTCCGCCGGCGGCATCGGCGGTTGCCCGTACGCGAAGAGTGCCACCGGCAACCTCGCGACCGAGGACCTCGTCTGGATGCTCGACGGCCTCGGCGTCGAGACCGGGGTGGACGTCAGGTCGCTGGCCACCACCAGCCTCTGGCTCGCCGGAATCCTGGGCCGGCCGAGTCCCTCCCGCGTCGTCCAGGCTCTCGCCAGGGAGATTCCCGCGGATCTCGCCGTAGTGAGGATCGACCAGGCGGATGCATCGCAAGGCGGAGGAGGAGCCCATAGCGGAGCTATGGGCGACGACGACAACGAAGCGAGGCGCCGCGTGGGCGACCGCAGTAGGCGAAAGATCCAAGGGAAGCGACCGGAGGAGATTTGAGATGCTCAACGACGAGCACGTCGAACTGCGCAAGTCGGTCGAGGAGTTCGCCCGCGAGGTGGTGGCCCCGGTCATCGGGGACTACTACGAGCGCTGCGAGTTCCCGTACGACATCGTCCGGAAGATGGGCGCGATGGGTCTGTTCGGCCTGCCGATCCCGGAGGAGTACGGCGGCATGGGCGGCGACTACTTCGCGCTGTGCCTGGCACTGGAGGAGCTGGCCAGGGTCGACTCCTCGGTGGCGATCACGCTGGAGGCGGCGGTCTCGCTGGGCGAGATGCCCATCCTCCGGTTCGGCACCGACGCGCAGAAGCAGCGGTGGCTGCCGAAGATGGCGGCGGGGGAGATCCTCGGGGCGTTCGGCCTGACCGAGCCCGGCGGCGGGTCCGACGTGCCGGGCGGGATGCGCACCACGGCCGTCCTCGACGGCGGCGAGTGGGTGATCAACGGCTCGAAGGCGTTCATCACCAATTCGGGCACCGACATCACCGGCGTGGTCGGGGTGGCGGCGATCACCGGCCGCCGCGAGGACGGCAAGCAGGAGATCTCCACGATCCTGGTGCCGTCGGGCACGCCCGGCTTCACGGTGTCGAAGAAGTACTCCAAGGTCGGCTGGTCGGCCTCCGACACCCGGGAGCTGTCGTTCACCGACTGCCGGGTGCCGGAGGAGAACCTGCTGGGCGAGCGCGGCCGGGGCTACGCGCAGTTCCTCCGTACGCTCGACGAGGGCAGGGTGGCCATCGCCGCTCTGTCGGTCGGCCTCGCCCAGGGGTGCGTGGACGAGTCGCTGCGCTATGTGGGCGAGCGCCGGGCCTTCGGCCGGGAGATCGGCCGCTACCAGGCAATCCAGTTCAAGATCGCCGACATGGAGGCCAGGGCGCACACGGCCCGGCTGGCCTACTATCACGCCGCCGAGCGCATGCTGGCGGGCCTGCCGTTCAAGAAGGAGGCCGCGATCGCCAAGCTGGTGTCGTCCAACGCCGCCATGGACAACTCCCGTGACGCCACCCAGATCTTCGGCGGGTACGGCTTCATGAACGAGTTCCCCGTCGGCCGCTTCTATCGGGACGCGAAGATCCTGGAGATCGGCGAGGGCACCAGCGAGGTGCAGCGCATGCTCATCGCCCGCGAACTCGGCCTGCCCGCCTGAGCCCGCCCCGCCTTCGCCGATCCGAGCTCGGCAACTCACCCGTTGTAAGCCGACCACGATTCACGCCTCGCCGAGTCCGGGCTGATCTTCACTCCAACGTGATGAGGTCTGCGACGCCACGAGTTCAATCCCAGGTAGAGCGCGTGAGCTTCTCGTTCGTGCTCCGCGACATCTCCTGGGTCGCCTCCCATGAGCTGGTGCGGCACCGGGCCGGGCTCTCGGCCACCTCCGGTGTCATGGGCCGGCAGGCCTGGGCTCCGCAGCGGCGTGGACGTCGTCGGCCAGGGCGGCGAGAAGGTCGACCGACTCGCGCACGTACCGCCAGGCGGTGGCGGTGCCGATCGCGAAGCCCGCAGCCAGGCGAGCATAGGCGCCCCCCGTTGCGCAGGTGAGCCAGTGCCGGCAACGCCTGCTGCCCGGGCTTCAGGCGCCGCCACCGGCTGCGGCGTTCGGCGCGGCGGACGCGGACGAGTTCGGACAGACGGGCAAGGGTGCGGTTCGTCAGACGTCCGCTCATGACTTCGGTGGTGCCGTTGACCGCCCCCGCCCCGCCCCAGCTCACCGACACAGTGCACGAAACGACATCAAGTGTGCAGAAAAAGACAAGACACTCATATCCGTTCGCTTGCATGCTGGTTCCGGTGGATCCCGGGAAGCGGTCGAAGCGTAGCGACGCGGGATGAAAAAGGCTCACTGTGATCAGGCCCGCTGTCGATGCGACGAGGCACACATGGTCGGAGGATGCGCTTCCCGCCTTAGTTCAGGGGGTTGACTCACGCACTTCACGCAGGACACTCTCCATCTGTAAGTGCAAATTAGGCTTATCCGTATCAAATGGACGATTCGCGTCTCGCTCTGCGAAGGAGATTTCCGTGCAAACCACAGGATCCTCACCCTCGCCTACACTCAAGAAGAGCCGTTCCAAACTGACCCGCATTGTCGGCGTGATCGGCATGGTAGTCGCCGGCTTCGGCGGCACGCTCTTAATGCCAGGCCAGGCGAATGCTGACGGTACGTACCGGTGGCAAAACGTCTGGACCGGCGGTTACCTCGAAATCTGGCAGTCCAGCACGAGCGACGGTGCCCGGGTGATCACCTGGCCATACAACGCCAGCTCATTAAATCAGTGGTGGACCGACTACAAACAATCAGATGGATACTACAGGTTGGTCAACTACAACAGCGGGAAGTCTCTGGACCGGTACGACCCGCCAGGCTCCGGTGAGGCCGACTGCAGCGTCTACCAGTATTACTGGACGGGGCAGTCGTGGCAGCACTGGAGGATCGCGAGCGCCTGGTCCAACTCCTACGGCCGCTACTTCGACCAGTGGATCAACAAGGCGGGCTGTAACGGCAACGTCTATTGGGACCATCTGACTTCATCGTCGAACGGGGATAGCGCATCGCTCGATTACTCCGACCACTGCGAATACGATATGGGCTACCCCCAAGCGAGGTGCTGGTGGAAGCGGAACGGCGTCTAGGTCTTCGGGAAGGTGACTTGTAATGCCATACAACCCCCGCGTGCTCGTGCTTTCGGTGCTTGCGCTCGTCGGAACGGTCTCAGGGTGCGGCGCTTCAGCGGCTACAGTGACCGGGGCGGAGCCTCAACCGGTCACGTCCCAGTCGTCGGCCCTATCCGAACTGCCGCCAACCAGCGGCCCGCCCGTGGCCACCCCGACTGCCGAACCGTCGGTTGGCGCCATTCCGCACATTAGCGACGCCAGACCGGTGCCGATGCCGCTCGACCGTTACATGACAGCCATGGACGACGTCAAGCGCATTGACAAAGCCCGCGACATCGCGGCTGCCGCATGTATGCACAGGCTCGGTTTCACCAAGTGGACGGCAGACACCATCCGCACCTGGGACCCCGCTGACTACACCGAGTACGACTACGTGGAATACCTCGATCCGGATCTCGTGGCCAAGTCCGGATACCCGCGGCCGGCAGCCGGAGGAGCGAGCGTAAGCGCCCTTCGTGAGGATGGTCGCCCGCGGCATGAGCCCACGAAGGAGGAGCGCAATGCCTTCGAGGGCGGGGCCAGGCAGACGGCCGCAGGTAAAGCCATCCCCGCGGGTGGCTGCGTCGAAGACGCAAGCTCACGGATTCACGGAGGCGAAGCCCGCCTCCCGGTCGACCCGCGGTCGCTGGCGGTGGATTCCCGACTGTCAGCATTGCATGACAGCAGGGTTCGGGAGGCCTTCGCCGCCTGGGCCGCGTGCATGGCACGCCATGATCTTTCGTACCCGGACCCGGTGCTGTTGCGCAACGACCCGAGATGGGCCTCTCGAGAGGCGTCGGAACCCGCTAGCGAAGAAGAGCGGAAGACAGCGTTCGCCGATGCGACATGCCAGGCGGAAGTCAATCTGGCTGGCGTTTACAAAACCGTGCGAGCTGCTTATGAACAGTCCCTGGTTGAGCAGAACAGGTCGAAGCTGGCCGAGGCTGGACCCGTTTTCCAGACCTGGGTCGACAACGCAAAGGCTCTGATCAAGTCAAACGGCTCCTGATAGGGCAGCCTCTGACGACCTGGCCGACCGGATCCTGACCTTCGGCCGTTCGCCGGAATCTCGCCTCGAGGCTGCTGATGGATGTCAGGAAGGTGCACCTGATCTGCAGGATGCGATCCGCTGGAGATCGAATCCAGGCGAAGAGGGTGCACCTTCCGGTGAACGGGACGGCATGGGATCGCCGCCTTCGGTGCGAGAGGACGGCAAAGATGCTCGTAATTGAACAGACAAACGCACCTCCATCCCTTGCACGAAGGGAACCAGCAGTGCCTGCTGCCAGGGCTTGCGGCTTCGCCGCCATCCCGGGCTCGCCCGGCCCCAGATGGCGCAGCGCGGCCTGATTCAGACCGCCGACCTGGCGCGACCAGGGCAGTCGCGCGATCGCGGCGGGCACGCCGGCGATGCTCATATCTCCGTAACGGGGTCGCCGTCGGCGAACGCGCTCAAAGCGGTCATCGCCGCTCGACCAGGTCTCTGTGCCAAACGCCCGTCGCGAGGGCGAGGTCTCAATAGGTCGGATTTGCGGCCCCGCAGAGAACGGGACATGACCATGAGTTGAGATCTTGCACGCCTGACGTTCGGATGGTGTGTCCACCCGCAGCACAGAGCGTTGCTGCCACATGCCTGAGATAGGGGAGTCAATGATCACGCGCGGCGCCTTACTCGCACGTATCGCGGCCCTCGCCTCACTGGTGGTTCCGTTGTTACCAGTCGTTCATGCCACCGCAGAGTCCGGCCCTGATCGAATGGGCCCGCAGGCGACGACTTCGCAGATGCGATCCAGGGATGACTCCGCCGCCCGAGGCCCCGGGGGTTCGGTGGACAGTTCCCGACGTGACGCGGTGCTGGCCAAAGGCTGGCGTGAATCGCCGGATGTGGCGGTGGCGACCGCTGGGGACGGGTCGGGGTTCCATGTGCTCATGGCGCGGGCGCGTGATGGATACGAATGGCGGACGCTGGCGACCTTGAGCGAGCCGGGCATGGACACCGACCAATGGATCGGGAACGCGTGCCTGACTGGAACCGGCGAGCACGTCATGGTCGTCTACGCCCCGCGCCACTTCACCAACCGTGCCCGGCTCTTCGCCCGGGGCGCCTTCGCCGCAAGCGTCGACGTGGACAGCGGCGAGGTGACGAAGCTCAAAGATCAGGTCACTTTGGCCTACTTCAACCCTGGCTGCAGTGCGGACGGGACGGTCGCGCTCACCCAGGGCGCGGATGAGGAGCACCGAACCAGCCGGCTCCTGCGGGTGGAGACCCGCAGCGGGAAGGTCACCGATTCGGTTGTGATCCCCGGGCAGATCACTTCGGCCGTGCCGTACGGGGACGGCTTCGTAGCCGCCCAAGGTAATGCGCTGGTGTCGCTGTCCACTGCCGGAAAGATGAAGAGCCTGGCCACGGCAGCCTCCGTACCGTTCGACGTACACGTGGACGCGGAGGGGGGCGTGGCGTTCGCCGAGCAGGCCGGCGGTGACGTCACCGTCCGCTATCACGCGAGGGGCAAGACGCGGACGTTGGCGAAGGGCCGGCTTGGAGCGTTGTCGGTCCGTTCCGGGGGCGACGGCAGGGTCTTCCTTCTGGGTGAGGCGGACGAGGTCCGGAGCCTGCCGGGGAAGATGAGCCTCCTGCCCGGCCCTGCCGCCGGGCAGATCTCTTCGGACGGGAAGCTGGTCGTGAAGAGCGCTGCTCGAATCGGCCTCAGGGAGGGACTGCGTACGGATCCGAAGGACACCGATATCTCGGGCGTCGGAAAGGACAGCGGGGGGCCCGAAGCGATCGACGTGGCGGCGGAGGTCCCGGCGACAGAGGCGAAGCTGGACTTCGAGGTCTCACCGGCGGCGAGGCAGGCCCCCGAAATCCGTACGGGAAGCGTGCCGAACCCTCGTCTTGCGGCAATCGGCACAAGCAGTGCGAAGAAGCCCGCGGGAGCGGCGGATAAGACGGCCGGCACGTCCGCGAGCGGAGCCATCATGGCCGCGGAGAGCCCGATCGACGACGGGTACACCTGCGCTGTCCCGCGTAACGATCCGAAACTGCAGGTCTATCAGCCGCACTGGCGCCAGGTGGAATGGGCGGTCGATCAGCTGGTGCAAAAGCGCCTGACGGTGACGCGTACCAACTGGAAGAGCCTGGACCTGACCAACTGGTCTCCGCAGGCCGAGTTCCCCGCCCACAACCTTGAGGGAGGAGGGCGGGTGCCGACGAACATCATGCTCGGCATTCTCGCTCAAGAGTCGAACCTCTGGCAGGCCCAGCGGAGGGTCGCCGAAGGGGAACTCGGCAATCCGTTGGTGGGGAATTACTACGGGGTCGACATCTACGACAGCGATCCCTCCAATGACTGGGCCATCGACTTCTCCAAAGCGGACTGCGGGTACGGCATATCGCAGCAGACCGACGGCATGCGCAAGGCCGGATCGGAGCGGCCGGGGGAGACGGCGTGGCCGGTGAACAAGCAGAAGGCGGTGGCTCTGGACTATGTCACCAACATCGCGGCGGGGCTGCGCACCCTGACGGAGAAGTGGAACCAGATCTGGATCGACACCGGTGGCGCCATGAAGGCGAACGACGGCACCGCGGCCAAGCTGGAGAACTGGTATTACGCGATCTGGGCCTACAACTCCGGCTGGCATCCGAAAAACGAGGCCAACGGCACCGATGCCAACGGCCAGCCGAACAACGGTGCCTGGGGGCTCGGGTGGACCAACAACCCTTCCAACTCCTACTGGAAACCGGGCAGGCACCCGTTCCTCGACGGGAACACGTACGCGGACGCGGCGACGCCGCAGTACTGGCCCTACCAGGAGAAGGTGCTCGGCTGGGCGGCCTGGCCCATCACCAAGACCTACTGGGACCCGGCTCAGGGCAAGAACGTGGAGCAGGCCGGCTACAACGCGGCGTGGTGGAACCACAACGACTACCGCTCGGCCGTGGTCCCCGTCATCCAGAAGGTGAACCTCTTCGCCGTTGACGCCAACGCCTTCTGCACCGCTGACAACAACTGCCGGCCCGGCACCACGAACTACGAATCGCCGGCGACCAGCACGGCGGGAACCTGCCTGCGGGCGGACTTCAAATGCTGGTGGCACCTGCCGAAGGTCTGGAAGAGCAACTGCTCGGCCCAGTGCGGGAACGAAGGCACGATCCGCTACTCGGACGACATCTGGAAGAGCACCGAACGGGAGGACCCCCAGGACTACTGGTATCCATGCCGGACTCCCGGGCTGCCGTCCGGCGCGAAGATCGTCGATGACGTGCCCAGCACGGTGCCGGCGTTCCGCGGGGGCTGTGACAACAGCGGCTGGACCAATTCCGGGACTTTCTCGCTCGAGTTCGGCCGCGATTCCGCCGGCCGCGTGCCGGCCAAGGCGGATTTCCAGCAGCTCGGCAACGGCTTCGGCGGCCACGAGTGGTTCGGCTACGCGCGGAACGCGAGCCACAACGGGGCCGTGATGAGAGTCATCGGCACCTGGACGCTGAACCAGCAGATCAACGGCCCGGCACAGGTATTCGTGCATCTGCCGGACCATTATGGCTACACGAGGCAGGCGCGTTACGACGTGCACACCGCCCAGGGCATCAGGTCGAGGGTCATCTCCCAGCGGCCGGTGAAGGCGAATGCGGGGCAGCAGGCCAACCGCTGGGTGTCACTCGGCGTCTTCGCCTTCTCCGGCACGCCGAAGGTCTCCCTGAGCACGCTCAACGGCGAGGGCGTCGGGGACGAGAGCGTGGTCTTCGACGCAGTGGCCTTCTTCCCGACCACCTGTCCGTAAACGCGCACGTCAGTAGGCGGAGCCTCGAAGGCCGCGGCTGAAGTCCGCGCTGCGACAAGGCTGCCCAGTCCATCTGTTCGTCGTGTCCCCCGATAGGCGGAGCATTGTTACCTCCACATCGAAACCGTCTCCTGATACGGCTGGCGGCGCTGACGGTGGTCGGCGTACTCGCATCGGTTCTCCAGTCGGCCACGCCGTCGAACGCCCAAGCGCCGATGTCGGCTCCGACTCCGGCGGCCGTCTCGCCCACACCGGATCCGATCCTGGGCAACGAGACGCCCCGGCCCTACCGACCGGTAGAGCGGCCGGAGAGCGAACTACACAAAAAGCCGGCACCCCGCAAACCCGACTTCGCCGATGACGACATAATCTCCAAGGCCTGGTCACGAGGAGAGATCGGCGTCGACGAGTACGTCCGGAACACCATCCTCAAAGTCGCGGATCCGAGCCGGCTCCCGAAGAAATTCAAGTCGGACGCGAAAACGACCCACGAGGACAGTCTCACGCTGACGTACGCGCTTTCGCTGGTGGACCAGACGTCGGCGGAGACGCAAGCCTGGGTAAGGAGCCTCGCTGTCCGGCCAGGGGAGAGCCGCGCCTCAACCCAGTCGGCATCCTCCTGGGTCGACTGCGCCACGCCCTACACCCAGTTCCTGAGCTGGTTCACCTGTAAACGGTCGTTCTCGATGAACCATCAGTTCGATATCTACTACAACATCGAGGGGTTCTCCGTGAACCCCGACTACAACATCCCGATGGACGGGATTCCGAATGTCGACGTGGCCCCGGTGAACGGCGTCCCCGACGCGATCGACAAGATCGAGGCGTCAATGCGGGTGGCCTGGGCGCAGTACCAGTCAATGGGATATGGCCTGACTGGGAGCAAGACCGAGGTGTACGTCGGTTTCGACATCAACAACAACCCCGGTCTGACCTTCCCCTTCGGGGACATAATCAACGGTGGGGCGGTCATCTTCCTGCCGACGGACCCCGCAGACAAAGTCGATGAACAAGGCAATCCCTATCGCGACGAGAGCGCATACACCTATCTCATCCGGCACGAACTATTCCACGCGGTCCAATACCACTTCATTCCGAACCTCAACCTGCTCGGAGGCCTCACCACGGTCAACTGGTGGATGGAAGCGACCGCAGAATGGGCGGTAGACGTGGTGTATCAGCGAAACGACCCTCAGGGGCCAGGGTGGGATTACTATTCCAGAACCCTGCACTCGTTTCTTGGTAATCCGGAAAGCGCGGTCAACTCGAGCGACGGCCTGGCCGGAAGCAGGCAGTACGGAGCCTTCATATTCGCGCAGTACCTGACTGAGCGCACCGGTACGGTCGACTTCGTCAGGAAGACTTGGGAGGCGATAGACAGCACGCTCATCGTGCAGCCGATCGAGGCAATCGATCAGGTTCTGGCCGGCTACGGCCTCGACCTGAGAAACGAGCTGTTGGGGTTCGCGGTAGCCAACTACCGGCTGACCGGAAAAACCACTGACCTGTCAGCATTCATCGGCGGCGCGGACGGCTATTCGCACATACATGCGTCCAGTCTCTGGCGCGACTACGCCAAGCTCAAAGACACGTCCGACAGGCGGCCCAGGCGGTCGGCGGAGAGAACCATGAGCTGGGGTGATTCGGCCAGCGGAAGCACCGCCCTCTGGCACGGCGGCGCCTCCTATATCGAGTTGACGCCAGCCTCGGCCGGAAGCGGCAGGGTGTCCGTGCGAGTCGACGCGCCCTCTCAGGACAGGCCCACGGTGGCCAACCTGCACTACTTCCTCATCGCATGGGACAACCTGTCGTCGAGAACGCCATTGCGGTGGGCCGGTGTCGAGGCCAAGGAAGGGGAGGGCCCACGCGACCTGAGCGTGAAGATCAACGCGGGGGAGTTCGCAACGCTGATCGTGGTTCGCCCGGAACTGTGGCTGCTGTCGCTGACAATCCCGAATTACGATCCCATAAAACAGCCCGTGAACTGGACCGCCTCCATGGTGAAGGAGGCCGACGGGGAGCAGGACAACGCCCTGAACGCCATGTGGGACGGGCAGGCGAACAACGCAGGTTGCGCCGACTGGAGCGGCGGGGATGCCGCCCAGGTCGTGAAGCTGCCTTCGGGGAAGCGGGCCTGGTTCTTCTCGGACACCTTTCTCGGCAACCCGAGCAAGCGGCAGGCCGGCAGCGAGACCAGCTACATGCGCAACTCGGTGGTCATCCAGAACGGGTCCGCACTGCGCACCATCACGGGAGGAAGCACCTGCCGGGAGACGGACACGAGTACCGATTTCTGGTCTCGGTACGCGAAGACTCCGGTGGGCGAGGGTGGTCAGTTCTGGACCGGGGACTCGAAGGTCGTCGGCGGGGACGAAGTGATCAAGTTCTACTATGAGGGAATAGGGGACGAGAACACCCGTGGCGCCTACGTGAGATTTCCGATCGGCGATTTGGAGGCGAAGAGCACGCTCAACGTCACTCCGACAAGGCTGCAGGAATGCTCGCCACGGCCTCCGGCCCCTGTAATCTGGGGTTCCTCTCTTCTCAGCCACGACGGGTACACCTATATCTACGGCTGGGAGGCGAAGGGAGCCGATGCGGAAAAATCAGTCTACCTAGCACGCACGGTCGACGACTCGGATACCGACCTTGCCGACCAGAGCAAGTGGCGTTACTACGCAGGCGTGGGCAGCGACGGCTCAGTGCAGTGGACGGCCTCATGCGCCGGATCCAAGCCGTTGCAACCGAAGACGGAGATAGATTTCAGCGTAGTCCGGATCAACGGCTTGTTCTGGCTGGTGCGGCACACGCCTGCCTCTGCGGCTCCCGGAAAGATCGTCGCAATGCCCGCCAAGAACCCGTGGGGGTTCGGCTCCCAGCAGGTGGACCTGTACACACCCCCGGAGACCAAGACCAACCCCCAATACTCCAGCGTCTACGGAGCGAGGGTGCAGCCGGGCCTGCTCTCGGACACGAGCAAGGTGGTCGTCTCCTACACGGTCAGCACGAGCACCGTGGATCTAAGCTGCTGGACCCGCGGTTATTCCTTCCCCGACAACCAGTACCCCCGCTTCGTCGACGTTCCGCTGAGTCAATTCGTCACCACCAAGCTTCCGTAAGTCGAGGCGGCGCTATGAATGCGGATCCTCCGATCCGGCCGGACCTGTCTGGCGGGATCGGAGGTCGAGCTAGCACGACAGGACCGCCCCCGATGCCGGCGTCTCCCCCGTACGCTGGGGAGAGCCGGACATCTGGCGAATGTGGAACGGGTGGATGAGCATGCGGAATACGGGTGGGGCCGGTGCGATCTCCAGAGTTCGAGCGCTGACCATTGGGCTGGTGATCGTCGGTGCTCTGGTCTCAAGTGCTTGTCAACCTCGCGCCGAGGCGATGTTCCACATCATCAACTACAGTCAGGAAACCGTGACGGTGGGCTGGAAGTCGACCGGCGGGTCTTTCCTGACCCTTACTCCAGGGCAAGGACGTCCCTATGGCTTCGCGGAAAGCGCTTGCACCGATCCGGAGCCGGACGCGATCCTGATCGCGACGAGCGAGACCGGAAAGACCTATACCTACGGGCCACGGATATGCAAGGGAACGTCCTGGCTGATAGGTAGACAGTGAGCGTGGTGCTCGATGCCGCAGGTCACGCCCCGACACGGCTGGCGGCCGCTGACGACCGCCTAGCTGGAACGCCGACTCGCTCGCCCGGTCAACGTGTAGCGTGGAGCCGAAGCTGGACGGGCCGGCGATCGCCGCCCGCCACCCTCGCGCGGCATAGCCCTCGGGGCCGTTGTCCCCGGCGGGTCCGGTGGCGAGCGCGGCGGACGACCTGCCTGTGAAAGGTGCCGGAGAGCGCGACGCCACCAAATCGACATCGTGGTCTCGCTGAAGCAGGAGTCCTCACTTGCTGGGGTCAAGCTATGGCAGGACGGCGGGCGCATCCGTCGCCCATGAGCCCTATCTATCTACGGAGGTTGTACGTGCCCAGAGCGCGACGTCTTGCCCTGGCTTCGGCGGCCAGCGTGGCTGCGGTCGCAACGGCCCTGACTTCGGCATCCATTGTCAGTGCCGCCGCCCAGTCGCCGACCCCGTCGCCGGTGAATACCGCATCGCTCAACCCGCAGGAGAAGAAGCTCCTACAGTCGGATAAGCCGGCGACGATAGCGGTGGATCCCAGCACCGGCCAGATACTAGGGGTGTCAGAGGGAAAGTCGGCGGTCCTCGGTGAGAAAACGGTGAATCTGGACCCGTATACCGGCCATGCGCTATCGCTGTCCCAGAACGGCGAAAACCCCTGATGAGATATCACCTTTGACTTGACGGTCATGAGTCGGACGCTTTATGTGAGCGAGGGCGGGAAGGCTTATGCCTTCCCGCCCTCGCCCGCCTGCCGCAAGTCGGCCGTATTACTCAGTCATGGTCTTCTCGGCTGTCAGAGGCAAGGCGCTGCCGAATCGGCTCAGTAAAGAGTGACTTTGGTGCCGGTGACGAGCGCACCGTTGAAGGTGACGTACTTGTTGGGGCCCCACGGACCACTGCAGGGAGACGATCCCTGGTAGGTCCAGCAGGCTGTGCCTGTGTAGTTGCCGGTGTTGAAGTAAGACCGGTAGGGCCAGCTTCCGGTCTTCGTGCCCGCACTGCCGTAGAACCCCTGATCTGCGTACGGAGTTTGGCCGGACTTGTAGCAGAAGTCGCCTGAGCTGCAGATATTGTGCTGGCTGATCGCTGGGGTGACGATTCCGCCCTCGACCACTGACAGCACCTTGCCGGTCTGCGGGTTCACTGAAATCGTCTGGGGGGTGTTGGACTGGAGGAGCTCGAGCTGCTGCGGGCGGAGAGCTGAGATGTCGGCCGATGTCGGGATCGGAGCGGGGCCGGCGGCCATAGCCGTGTGGGGCGAGAGCAGCGCTGTTGCGGCGGTCGCGGCACCGATGAAGGAAGCCAGGGCAAGTCGTCGCGATTTAAGCACGTACTACCTCCGGTAATAGGGCGGTGAAAGTGCGCTCTGAAATCCGAGCCACCTTTGCGCCCTTCGAACATACCTCGGCCAATGGGGAATTTAATGTGACATTGATCACTGCGATTCTATTCTGGATGATTGGAGTAACGGCAATGTAGAGTCGAAGTTCGTGATCATTTATGGAAATGTGTATTTCCGGAAAGATGAGGCCTCCTGTCGGCGGTTGCGTTTAGCTCCTCTGTGTACTATCGCGAGTGCGGCCGGAATTCGGCAGAAAGGGGTGCGCCGAGGCCGGAGATCGGCCGCTATCGGAGCGTCGAGCGCTGTGGGAGCCGCCAGGAACGGAGGGCCCATATGGCGGTCGAGATCGTGTACGAGACGCATTCGATCACGGAGGACAACGAGAACGGCATCGCCACCGGGTGGCTGCCCGGCAGGCTCTCCGAGCGCGGGCGGCGGCTCGCGGCCGAGCTCGGCGAGCGGCGCGGGAACACGGGTCTGGCGGCTGTGTTCGTCTCCGACCTGCACCGGGCGGTGGAGACGGCCCGGATCGCGTTCGCCGGCACGCGGATCCCCGTCCACGAGGACGCGCGGCTGCGCGAATGCGACTATGGCGCGCTCAACGGCGGCCCGGTCTCGTCGGTCGCCGCCAGGCGGGCAGCGCACGTCGACGTGCCCTTTCCCGGCGGCCAGAGCTATCGTCAGGTGGTCGAAGCCACGGAGGGTTTTCTGCGTGATCTGCTCGCCGGCTGGGACGGTGCTCGGGTGCTCGTCGTCGCTCACTCGGCCAACAGGTGGGCGCTGGACTGCCTGCTGACCGGCGCGCGCCTCGAAGACCTGGTGGACGCGCCCTTCGACTGGCGGGAGGGCTGGCACTACACGCTGCCCAGCGGCTGGCGCGGATCCGGGAATCGGCCGTCCTCTGCGGGGGGCGATCCGCCTCCGGCCACCCGGCGTCGGCCCGAGGCGTAGGGTCCCGATCATGAGACGGATGCTCGTGCTCGGGGTGTGGGGGTCGCGGCCCTGGCCGTCGCGGGGGCCGTCGCAGGGGCCGTCGCGCTGGCGGGATCCCGCCCGTCGGGCTGCTCGGTCGGCGAGGAGAGACTCGCCGCCGCCCTCGCCGCGCTCCCCGCCCTGGACATCCGCCCGGAGGGCGCGACCTCGCGCGGCGGACGCGAGACCGGGTGCGATCGCGACGACGCGCTCGTCTCCGCCGGGCAGTCGTACGACCTGCCGGTATCCCGGACAGGGCGGATACCACGTGCGTGTCACGTCGTCCTCGGACGGTGGCGGGCGCTGCTGACGAGTCGCCCTTCAGGGCACGGTCCGGGGTGGGCCGCCGAGGTCGTCCACGCCGGTTGCCGCCATCCTCGGCCCGGAAAGCAAGCACCCCTGTTGGTGCCGCCTCCGGCGGTCCTGCCGGAGGCGGCGAGGTCGCGTCACGCGATCACGCGACGGCGGTCCCCTCGAGCTCGACCATCAGGTCGGGGATCGCCAGCCGGGTCACCCCGAGCATCGTGGTGGAGGGGGCCACCCCTGCGACGCCCAGCCGCGACGCCAGCACGCCGTAGTGCTCGAAGAGCCGGTCGACGTCGGTGGTGTAGACGTTGAGCCGGACGAGGTTGGCGAGGGACATGCCGGCCTCGCCGAGCACGGCCTCCAGGTTGTCGAGGCTCAGTGCCAGTTGCGCCGCCATGTCACCGGCGTGCCGGGGCTTGCCGTCGCCGCCCATCGCGGTCTGCCCCGCGCAGTACAGGGTCCGGGCGTGCCCGGAGACGATCTCGCCCTGGTTGTACCCCAGCTCCGTCGACCACGCCCACGGATTGACCGCGGTTCGCTCCATCGCCATATCAGCTCCATTCGATTCCTCGACGACACGTACGTCGATCGGCTCGGTAGCCGCGTCGATGAGCCTCCCAGCGAATCACGACATCCTGTGTCGTATATTTCGGTAAGTTTTCGCCGTGCGCGCCGACCGGTTGGTCTCGCTGGTACTGCTGCTGCGGCAGCACGGCCGGCTGTCCGCGGCCGCGCTCGCCCGCGAGCTGGAGGTGTCCACCCGCACCGTGCTGCGCGACATCGAGGCGCTGTCCGCGGCCGGGGTCCCGGTCTACGCCGAACGCGGGCGGCACGGCGGGTTCGCGTTGTTGCCCGGTTTCCGCACCGAGCTCACCGGACTGAACCACGACGAGGCCCTTGCCCTGCTGGTCGCCGGGTCGCGGCGCGGCGCGCAGGCGTTCGGTCTCGGCTCGGCGCTCGCCTCGGCGATGCTCAAGGTGGTCGACGCGCTGCCCGAAAGCTATCGGGACACCGCGGCCGGAGCGGCCGAGCGATTGCTCGTCGACCCGGAGACCGATCTCCTGTCGCGTCGGCTGGCCGCCGAGGAGGTGCCCGAGGCCATCGCGGCCGAGGTCCTGCGCGCGGTGTTCGCCGGACACAAGCTGCGCATCCACTACGTGGCCGTGGACCAGACGCCGAAGTGGCGCACGGTGGACCCGATCGGCCTGGTCACCGTACGCGACCGGGGCTACCTGCTGGCCACGAGGTCCGGCGCGGACCGCACCTACCGGCTGTCGCGCATCCTGGCCGCCGAGGAGCTCGCCGAACCCGCGCAGCGACCGGAGCGGGTCGATCTGGACCGGGCCTGGCAGGAACGCAGCACGCGGTTCCGGACCGGCGGCGACCAGGTCACCGTGCTGGTACGGGTGGACCCGGCGCGGCGGGAGGACCTGGTGAGCACCGCGCTGGCCGTCCGCGCGGAAGAGACCGACTCGGACGGCCGGCTGCGGCTGGAGGCGGACTTCCAGGACCCGAGGCACGCCGAATGGGCGCTGTGGCAGCTCGCCACGGACGCGGAAGCGCTGGCGCCGCAGTGGTTGCGCGACTCTCTGCACGACCGCGCCGCCGCGATCGCCACCCGCTACGGACCGTCGGCCTGACAGTCGCCGCCTTCCGCGGGCCGCGCTCTTAGCGGGCGCCGGACCGTCCACGACGGACCGGAGGGTATTCGGCAGACGACATCGGCGTCGGCGAGAGGTATTCGCCGCCGGATTCCGCGTCAGCTGCCCTCGGTGATCCACATGCAGGTCTGCGATACTCTGAAGGTCGTCTCGACTCCATATTCCGGATCGCCCGGGAGCCACTGGTACTCGTCGGATGCTGCCGGGTCAGTTGGGAAATGCATGTATCTGCTACTGCTGGTCAGCAGTACTGCGCCGCAGCCGTCCTGATCGTCCAAGGCCTTGATGGTGTTGGAGATGTCCGGGTTGATCTTCTGTGCGGCCTCGAGATAAGTCGCTCCTGCCCGGGCCATGACAAAGAGATGCGTGTGACTGCAATGCGTGTAACTCCTGTTGCTCCCGATTTTGCCGCTGGTGCACACAGGCGGCGACGGCTCGTCCCTCATGAATCCTTCGACGAGTGCATTGGCCGGAGTGGCTGACGCGACGAGTGCGGCGACAGCCGCAGCAAATACCAGACCGGAGGCGCGAGTTATCTTTCTCATGCGCGGAAATTTACGGCGCCCCGGATGCGACTTTCTTGCGTGATACTTGCATGCGACTTACAGCGGTGTCGCCCCGTACCGTGCCCCGGCGGCTCGCCCTGACCGGATCAGCGGGCGGGCGGTGCGAACTCGGGCTGGTCGAGCACGCGCAGCCAGCTCCCGTCGGGCTGGCGCCGTACGACCTGGGCCCGGGCGCCCGCGCCGTCCTTCGGCGGGGTCGAGGTCAGTGCGAGGTCGCCGCTGACCAGGGTCGGGAGGGGCTCCTCGGGCTCGAAACGGGGACGGTTCACGAGGACCTTCTCCCACAGGGCGCGGATCGCCTCCCGGCCGGCCGTCACGCTGCCCGGCGGGTAGGCCAGCACCGCGTCCTCCTCGTACAGCGCCGCCACGCCCGCGGCGTCCCCGGCGTTGGACCGCTCGACGAACAGGCGGGTGATGTCCTCCGGCCGCATGGCCTTCTCGTACTCCGGCATGGTTCCTCCCGATCTCTTGTACGGTCTCCAGCCTGCCGAGGGGCAGGCGAGAAGTCCAACAGATGGATCTGATGGAACCTAGAATCGATGGTTATGGAACTGCGTCAGCTGGAGTATTTCGTCGCGGTCGCCGAGGAGCGTAACTTCACCCGCGCGGCCGAGCGGGTGCACATCAGCCAGTCCGGCGTGAGCGCGCAGATCCGGCAGCTCGAACGCGAACTCGGCGCCGAGCTCTTCGACCGGTCCGCACGGAGCGTCACGCTCACCGTCGCGGGGAAGGCCGCGCTCGATCATGCCCGCGCCGCGCTCGCCGCCGCCGGGGCGCTGGGACAGGCGGTGGGCGAGGTGACCGGCCTCATCCGGGGCCGGCTCACCGTCGGGATGGTCGTCGGCTGCACCGTCACGCCGCTGTTCGACGCCCTCGCCGCGTTCCACCGGGCCCATCCGGGGGTCGAGATCGCCTTGCTGGAGGACACCTCCGACCGGCTCGTCGACGGGGTGCGGTCCGGCGCCCTCGACCTGGTCCTCGCCGGGCTCGCCGCCGCCCCGGAGGACCTGGAGACGTTGACGGTCGTCAGCGAGCGGCTCGTCGCCGCCGTCCCGCCGGACCACCCCCTCGCGACCCGGGGCGCCGTCACCCTGCGCGAGCTCGGCTCGCACCCGATCGTCTGCATGCCCGCCGGCACCGGTCTGCGTACGGTGTTCGACCGGGCCTGCGCGGCCCGGGACGTCCAGCCGGTGATCGCGCTGCAGGCCGGGGCGGCCGACGCCGTCGCGGATCTCGCGGCCCGCGGGCTCGGCGTCGCCGTCATCAGCGAATCGATGGCCGCGGCCCACCGCGACCGGCTCCTCGCGCTCACCATCGCGGACGTCGAGTCGCCGGCGCTGCTCGCCCTGGTGTGGCGCGGCGGGCACGGCCCCGCCGTACGCGAGTTCGTGCGGCAGGCCCGCCGGGCCTTCACCAGCGCGCCGGCGTGAGAACCGCCGGAGGACCCCTTGATTGGACGTATGTGCCCAGTTACTCCTGGGGTCCCTTCATGGGGTGACCCGCCCCGCTACCGACGCGTGGTCCATCTCGCCCCGATATCAGGAAATCAGGCCGGCCGTTCCGGCACGTTCCTCAACGGCCCGCCGATCGCCTGATCAGACGATGAACGTGTACACATTCCCCGCGATGTTCATCAACTGCCCGTTGGTCGGGTACCCGTTCTGGCGCTGATCATTGTTCTGCAACGGGGCGCCGACGGCCAGGACATAGTTCTGCCCCGCCGCCAGTGCAGCTGCTCCGCCCGCGATCGTCACCGCGAACGAGTTGGCGAGCTGCTGGCCAAGCGTGCCCACCGCTAGGTGCATCGCTCCCGGTAAAGCCCCGGCCGGGTAGATGTAGACGTTCATGTCACTGTCCTTTGGATTGGGTTGCCGGACGCGTCATGTCGTGCGGCCCGACCATATAGGCGCAGGCATCCGTTCTCCTACTCCGAATTCGATCCGGGCCGGCATATTCAGGTACCTATTGCGGCCCATAATCGGTCGCAGACAACATAATCCGCGAATTATCGCCACAAAGCGCCCGAGATATGGTCCCGCCGTGATTCAGGCTTCGGTGGGCACCGGAATCGCGGAGCCCGGCCAGTGCCTTGGTCGCGCTGCGGGGCCTCCGCGGCGAGCGTGACCACCGTTCGCCGGCAGGATCGAGCGAGCGCGCTGGTACCGACCACAGCGGCGCTCGCCACCAGCACGTCGTACGGCAGGCCGGTCGGGCCTTCACCAGCGCGCCGGCGTGAGAACCGCCGGAGGACCCCCTGATTGGACGTATGTGCCCGGGTACTCCTAGAGTCCCTTTCATGACGTCTGGTGATCTCCAGCTCCGGAGGGCCGAGAAGAGCGACGCGGACGAGATCTTCGCACTCGCCCGCGAGTTCGCGCTGACCTTCCGCCCCGAGCGCGCGCCGTTCGACGCCGCGCTGCCGCAACTCCTGGAGAACGAGGACGCCTTCCTCATCGTCGCCACCGTCGACGGGACCGTACGCGGCTACCTGCTGGGCTTCACCCACCTCACGCTGTTCGCCAACGGCAGGGTCGCGTGGGTGGAGGAGGCCATGATCGAGAGCAGCTACCGCCGTCACGGCATCGGGCGCAGGCTGCTCGAGGAGTTCGAGACGTGGGCACGCTCACGGCAGGCCGGGTACGTCGCGCTGGCGACCCGGCGGGCCGCCGAGTTCTACGGCGCCCTCGGCTACGAGATCTCGGCCACCTACTACCGCAAGATGCTCAGACCGAAGATCTGATTTCCTCCCCCGCGACCCGCGGCTGCCCGGCCCCCCGCGCGTCGCGCCGTACGCCACGCGCGGGCGGGGACGGTCAGACCGAGGACGTGAGCTGGGCGTCCAGGCGGTATCCGTCCACGGTCACGTAGACGGAGTCGCCGGGCCGGGCGTTCAGCCGCATCAGGACGGGCTGGAGCGAGTCGAACACCGGCTGCCGGTCGCGCCACACCAGGACGACGGCGTTGTCCCCCGGGCCGGTGACCGACAGCAGCGTCCCCGGGCGCATGCCGAGCTGCGCGGCGTATCCCTCGGGGACCGCCACCGGCTCGCCGCGCAGATGGCCGCTGGTGACGTCGATCCGCTGCCAGCGCCGCGGGTCGGAGGCCGGGCTCGAGGTGGGGCGGGGGTTCGGCACCAGATGCGGCCGGGGCACGCCCCCCGCCAGGTTCCCGTTCAGATTCCCGCCGAGGTTGCCGCCGAGGTTGCCGCCGAGGTTGCCGTTCAGGTTGCCGTTCGTGAGCGCGTTGAGCGCGGCGAGCGCGGTGGCGGCGTCGGGCCCGTTGTTGGCCTGCGAGGGGACCGGGATCCCGCCGCGGCCGTGGTGGTGCCCGTTCGCGCCGGGCGTACGGCGGGGCAGCGGCGTGGGCTTGGCGGCCTGCTCGGACCCGTTCCGGGTGGGCAGGGGGCCGGCTTCGGACGGGGAGCTCGCCTTCGGCATCGAGTCCAGCCACGCCTTGGCGGAATGGGCACGGATGCCGAGCTGGCCGAGCAGCTCCACGACGTCGGCGTCCGCGGGCTTGTTCGCCAGCAGCTGGCGGGTCTTGTCGCGCAGCCCCACCAGGTCGCCGACCACGAGCCAGCCGTCCTGGAGGCGGCGGTCCGGCATCAGCGTGACCAGCACCCGCCACAGCGGCGTGCCGAGCGCCGGGACCTCGACGGGGTGGGACGGGTCCGCCGCGATGAGCTGTTCCTGGGTGGCCGCGGCGCCCAGCCACTCGGTGAGCCCGAACAGGTGGCCGGTGAGCGGCGCGGAGTCGGGGGAGCGCAGCCACAGCAGCACCCGCTCCTCGGCCGTGCGCTGGGCCTGGGAGAGCAGTTCCCGGTCCACGTACGCGTAGGTGGACACGAGCGAGATCGGGGCGTGGCCGAGCAGCCAGATGTAGGAGGTGAAGCCGACCAGGGAGCCCACCAGCACC
>NZ_JBFAOO010000103.1:0-26459 GCF_040675265.1 Microbispora sp. NPDC049633 | reverse complement strand
CTGGTCTCGACCGCCAACTCTTCCGACGAGATCGGCACCTCGAAGGTCAACGCCGACCTCGCCCTGCGCACCGCCGTCGACGTCGCCGCCGGCGAGTACCACTCCACCCTGACGCTTTCGCTGTTCAACCAGTCCTGAACCGGAGGCGGGAACCACTGCCCGCTGCGGACGTCCGGGACGTGTGCGAGTCCGGCCCACGATCCGGACGTCCGTGAAGGTCGAACCCGCCCTGTTCAGGACGAGGTGACACAGGGTTAGGAAATCCTGACGTAGCGGATTGTTGACCGGGCGGTCAATCAGGCACACCGTCGGGTGATAGGTCACCTCTCCCCCGTTCGGAGGCACGGATGGATCTCACGAGATCGTTGTCCGACATCGTCGCCCTCGTCGCCGGGCTGGTCGCGGTGCTCGCGCCGTTCTTCTGGGCCGACGCCCAGGCCGCCGCGCAGCCGCTGCTCATCCTCGGCGCCCTGCTCGTCGTCTCCGCCCTGTGGTCCATCCTGGGCGCGGGCGGCGCCAGTTCCTGGGTCACCGCCGCGTTCGGCGCCCTGCTGTTCGTCTCCCCCTGGGCGTTCGGCTTCGACGGCGACACCGCCTCGGCGTGGACCGCCTGGATCACCGGCGCCGTCACCGTCGTCGTCGGCCTGCTCACCGTCCTGCAGGTGCGCGGCCGCACGACCGTCACCACCTGACCCGACCGGTTCCTCCCCCGGCCGGACCCCGGTCCGGCCCCGATGCCCCGCTCCTCGTGCGGCCCCGTCGCCCGTCGCCCTCCCCGCGACCGGCGGCGGGGCCGTACGCATTTACGCGGACGTCTTCACACGGGACGCCATCGCACGGGCGCGTTCACGCAGGTCCTCACCTGGTGCGGAACAGCCGGACACCGGAGTCGCGCTTATCACCCTTCGACGCATATGTCGCCCCTTGACTTTGGCGCGAACTCCACTCAGTCTGTTGCGCATAGCGCTTCCTGTTCCACTTTACGAAACTGGGACCTCCGCAATGATTCCTGCGTGCCCCCTCGCCGCCCTGCCCCGGGGCGAGGCCCTTCGAATCGAGACAGATCCCCCGATCGCCGTTTTCCACACCGAGGACGGTGAACTGTACGCGGTGGACGACACGTGTACGCACCAGGACGCCTCGCTCGCGGACGGGTGGCTGGAAGGGTGCGAGGTGGAGTGCCCCCTGCACGCGTCGCGCTTCGATCTGCGCACGGGCCAGGTGGACGCTCCTCCCGCGAAGCTGCCGGTGCGCACCCACCAGGTGGTGGTCCGGGACGAGACCGTCTACGTCGTCCCGTCGGACCTGCCGCCCAACCTCCCGCCCGGCGTCCGTACCGGGTCGGCCTGAGACGCGTGAGGGTGCCGTGAATTCCGTCGCTATCGTCGGCGCGTCGCTCGCGGGGCTGTCGGCCGCCCGCGCGCTGCGCGCCCAGGGCTTCGGCGGGCGCCTGACGATCGTCGGGGCCGAACCCCACCGCCCCTACGACCGGCCCCCGCTGTCCAAGGAGTTCCTCGCCGGCCAGATGACGACGACGGATCTCGCGCTGGAAGCCGACGGCGAGGACCTCGACGCCGAGTGGCGCCTGGGCGTCGCCGCCACCGGGCTGCGGCAGGGCGAGCCACTGCGGATCACGCTCGCCGACGGCTCCGCCGTCGAGGCCGACGGCGTGGTGATCGCCACCGGCGCGGTCGCCCGCACTCTCGGAGGGGACCTCGCCGGGGTGCACACGCTGCGCACGGTCGAGGACGCGGCGGCCCTGCGTGCCGATCTCGACGGCGCGCGGCGGCTCGTGGTGATCGGAGCGGGCTTCATCGGCGCCGAGGTCGCCTGCGTCGCCCGCACGCTCGGGCTCGACGTGACGATCGTCGAGGCGGCGCCCACGCCGTTCGCCCGCGCGCTCGGGCCCGAGATGGGCACCGCGCTCGCCGGGCTGCACGAGGACCATGGAGTGCGCCTGATCTGCGGCGCCGCCGTACGGGGCCTGTCCGGCCAGGGCCGCGTCGACGGCGTGCTGCTGGAGGACGGGCGCCGCCTGGACGCCGACGTGGTGCTCGCCGGGATCGGCGCGCGGCCGGCGGTGGAGTGGCTCGACGGCAGCGGGGTGAAGGTCGGCGACGGCGTCGTCTGCGACGCGGGTGGCGCGACGAGCGTGCCGGGAGTCGTCGCGGTCGGCGACTGCGCCGCCTGGTTCGACCCCGCCCTCGGCGTCCACCTGCGTGTGGAGCACTGGACCGGCGCGGCGCGGCGTCCCGCCACGGCCGTCCAGACGCTGCTGTCCGGCGGCGCCGTCGTGCCCGACGCCCTCGCGCCGCCCTACCTGTGGTCCGACCAGTACGGCCTGCGCGTGCAGTTCGCCGGGCACACGCTGCCGGGAGACGAGGTGAGCGTGGAGGAGGGCGACCTCGCGTCCCGCCGGTTCCTGGCCGTCTACCGGCGGGAGGGCCGCACGGTCGCGGTGCTCGGCGTCGACCAGCCCCGCTCGTTCACCCGGTGGCGCCGCCGCGTGAACGAGCCCGCCGGGGCGCGATGAGCGCCGGCGCGTCCCATGCCCGCGTCACCCCGCGTGGCCGAGACGGTGACTGATGTCGTCGGCGCCCGCCACGAGCACGGGCGCGAGCTCCCGCATGCGCTCCTCGCTGAACCGGTAGGCCGGGCCCGAGGCGCTGACCGCGGCCACCACCTCGCCCTCGTGGGAGCGGATGGGCGCGGCGATGGCGTTCAGCCCGATCTCGTACTCCTCCACGGTGACCGCGTAGCCCCGCCGCACCGCCTCGTCGAGCTGCCGCCGCAACTCGGCGGCGTCGGTCACCGTGGCGGGCGTGAAGCGCTCCAGCCCGGCCGCGGCGATGAGCCGCTCGCGGTGCCGCTCGTCGAGGTGGGCGAGCAGGATCTTGCCGCTCGACGTGGCGTGCAGGGGGGTGGGCTGACCGACCCAGTTGTGCGCGGTCACGGCCGCGGACCCGCGCACCTGGTCGAGGTTGATGGCGTAGTGGGACCGCGCGACGGCGATGTTGACGGTCTCGCCGATCTCCTCGGCGAGCCGCCGGCACACCGGCCTGCTCTGCTGGACGAGATCGAGCCGTGCGGCCACCCCGGCGGCGAGCCGGACGACGCCGAAGCCGAGACGATACTTGCCGCGGTCCTCCGCCTGCTCCGCCAGGCCGCGCGCCTCCAGGGCGCCGAGCAGCCGGAACGCGGTGGACTTGTGGACGCCGATCTCCGCGGCGACCTCGCTCACGCCGGCCTCGCCGCGCTGGGAGAGGATCTCCAGGATCGTCACGGCCCGGTCCACCGACTGGACGCCGCCGCTCCCCTCCGGCCGCGCGGCGGCCTCGTCGGTCCCCTCGGCTTCGGGGTCCGACCCATGACGTTGCGAATGCTGCACTCTATTGCGCATATCAATATCATCCTGCCCGGGAGGCGGACATGTATGACTTTGTCATCGTCGGTGGTGGATCAGCGGGGAGCGCGCTCGCGAACCGGCTGTCGGCCGACCCCTCCAACCGCGTCCTCGTGCTGGAGGCGGGCCGTCCCGACTACCTGTGGGACGTGTTCATCCACATGCCGGCCGCGCTGATGTTCCCCATCGGCAGCCGGTTCTACGACTGGAAGTACGAGTCCGAGCCCGAGCCGCACATGCACGGCCGGCGCATCTACCACGCCCGGGGGAAGGTGCTCGGCGGGTCGAGCAGCATCAACGGCATGATCTTCCAGCGCGGCAACCCGCTGGACTACGAGCGCTGGGGCGCCGACCCGGGCATGGAGACCTGGGACTTCGCGCACTGCCTGCCGTACTTCAAGCGGATGGAGAACTGCCTGGCGGCCGACGACGCCGACCCCATGCGCGGCCACGACGGTCCGCTGGTGCTGGAGCGCGGCCCGGCCAGGAACCCGCTGTTCAAAGCGTTCTTCGACGCCGTGCAGCAGGCGGGCTACCCGCTGACCGACGACGTGAACGGCTACCGCCAGGAGGGCTTCGCGCCGTTCGACCGCAACGTGCGGCGCGGGCATCGCCTGTCAGCCGCCCGGGCCTACCTCCACCCGGTGATGAAGCGGCCGAACCTCACGGTGAAGACCGGGGCGTTCGTCACGAAGATCCTGTTCGAGGGCAAGCGCGCGGTCGGCGTGGAGTTCGACGGCAAGCGGGTGCGGGCCGGGGAGGTCATCCTCTGCGGCGGCGCCATCAACTCCCCGCAGCTCCTGCAGCTGTCCGGCGTGGGCGACGCCGACCACCTGAAGGCGCACGGCGTCGACGTCGTCCACGACCTGCCCGGCGTCGGCGCGAACCTCCAGGACCACCTGGAGGTCTACATCCAGTACGCCTGCAAGCAGCCGGTCTCGATGCAGCCCGCGATGAAGTGGCGCAACCGGCCGTGGGTCGGCGCGCAGTGGCTGTTCCTGCGCAAGGGCCCCGGCGCGACCAACCACTTCGAGGCCGGCGGCTTCGTCCGCGGCAACGACGACGTCGACTACCCCAACCTGATGTTCCACTTCCTGCCCGTCGCCGTGCGCTACGACGGCAGCGCGCCGGCCGGCGGGCACGGCTACCAGGTGCACATCGGGCCGATGTACTCCGACGCCCGCGGCTCGGTGAAGATCAAGAGTGCCGACCCCCGGGTGAAGCCCGCGCTGCGGTTCAACTACCTGTCCACCGAGCAGGACCGCCGCGAGTGGGTCGAGGCCGTACGCGTGGCCCGCGAGATCCTCAACCAGTCCGCGCTGGACGCGTTCAACGGCGGCGAGCTGTCCCCCGGCCGTGAGGTCGAGACCGACGAGCAGATCCTCGACTGGGTGGCCAGGGACGGCGAGACCGCCCTGCACCCCTCCTGCACGGCCAAGATGGGCATGGACGAGATGTCCGTGGTCGACCCGCTGACGATGGGGGTGCACGGCCTGGAGGGCCTGCGCGTCGTGGACGCCTCGGTCATGCCGTACGTCACGAACGGCAACATCTACGCCCCGGTGATGATGGTCGCGGAGAAGGCGGCCGACCTGATCCTCGGGAACACTCCCCTGGCCCCCGAGCCGGTGGAGTTCTACCGGCACCGTAAGGACGCCTGAGATGAAGGACCTGTACATCGGCGGGCAGTGGCGCGACGCCGCCGAGGGCGGCCGGCGGGAGATCCGCTGCCCGGCCGACGAGGAGCACGTGGCCACCGTGGCGGAGGCCACCCGTGCCGACACGGAGGCGGCGATCGCGGCGGCCCGGCGGGCCTTCGACGAGGGACCGTGGCCGCGTACGCCCGAGCGCGAGCGCGGCGCGCTGCTGCTGCGGGTGGCCGGTCTGCTGGAGCGGGACAAGGCCGAGATCGCGCGGGCGGAGTCGCTGGACACCGGCAAACGCCAGGTGGAGAGCGAGTACGACGTCGACGACGTGATCGCGTGCTTCCGCTACTTCGGCGGGATCGCGGGCACCGACGCCGGGCGGGTGATCGACACCGGCCGCGCCGACGCGGTCAGCCGGGTGGTCTACGAGCCGGTCGGCGTGTGCGGGCTGATCACGCCGTGGAACTACCCGCTGCTGCAGACCTCGTGGAAGGTGGCTCCCGCGCTGGCGGCCGGGAACACCTTCGTGCTGAAGCCGAGCGAGCTGACCCCGTCCACGGCGATCCTGCTCATGCGGCTGCTGGAGGAGGCGGGGCTGCCGCCGGGCGTCGGCAACCTGGTGCTCGGGGCCGGAGCGGAGGCGGGCGCGCCGCTGGCCGAGCACCCGGACGTCGACCTGGTGTCGTTCACCGGCGGGCTGTCGACCGGGCAGTGGATCATGGCGACCGCCGCGCGGACGGTCAAGCGCGTCGCCCTGGAGCTGGGCGGCAAGAACCCCAACATCGTGTTCGCCGACGCCGACTTCGACACCGCCGTCGATTTCGCGCTGACGGCCGTCTTCCTGCACTCGGGCCAGGTCTGCTCGGCCGGCGCCCGGCTGCTGGTGGAGGACTCCATCCACGACGCGTTCGTCGACGAGGTCGTACGGCGGGCCGAGCGCATCAGGCTGGGCGGGCCGTTCGACCCCGAGGCCGAGACCGGGCCGCTCGTCTCCGCCGCGCATCTGGCCAAGGTGGAGGCGTACGTCGAGGCGGGCATCGCCGAGGGGGCGAAGCTGCGCTGTGGCGGCCGCCGGGAGGAGGGGAAGGGCTACTTCTACCGGCCGACCGTGCTGGACGAGTGCCACCGCGGCATGCGGGTGGTCCGCGAGGAGTCGTTCGGCCCGGTGCTGACGGTGGAGCGGTTCTCCGGTGAGGACGAGGCCGTCGCGCTGGGCAACGACACCGACTACGGCCTCGCCGGGGCGGTGTGGACGGCGGACGCGGGCAGGGCGCAGCGGGTGGCCGCCCGGCTGCGGCACGGCACGGTGTGGATCAACGACTACCACCCCTACGTGCCGCAGGCCGAGTGGGGCGGATTCAAGCAGTCCGGCGTCGGGCGGGAGCTCGGCCCGACCGGCCTGAACGAGTACCGCGAGATCAAGCACATCTGGCAGAACACCGACCCCCGTCCCCAGCACTGGTTCCGTCCCTGAGTCAGTCGGCTCGCCCGTGCACGGCGAGGAACTCCCCGATCCGCGCGTCCATCTCGGGCGGCGCCGCGAGGGGCAGAGTGTGGTGGGTGGCGCCGGGCAGCACGATCGTCTCCAGCCGGGGCAGCAGCGCCGCGGCGGAGGCGGCCACCCGGCCGGCGTCGTGCGCTCTGCTGTGCTCGGCCAGGAGGAGCAGCACCGGGAGCCGCAGCGCGCGCAGCATCTCCGGGGCGGGACGCGGCCCGGTCAGGGGGCGGGCGGCGGGGAAGTCGGCGGCGCGGTCGTAGAGGCGGAGCCACGTCTCGTCCAGGGCCGCGCCCCGGGTCTCCCAGTCGAGGAACGCGCGGCGCCGCCGTACGGTCGGGCGCAGCAGCATCGGCAGGGCCCGCAGCAGGTAGCGGGGGGAGAAGCCGGTGAAGCAGTTGGTGGGGTCGGCCAGCACCAGCGCACGCACCCGCCCAGGCGCGTGCGCCGCGTAGTGCAGCGCGCTCCACGCGCCATACGAATGGCCGCACAGGGAGACCCGTGAGTTGCCGAGCCCGTCGAGTACGGCGTCGAGCCAGGCCATCTGGTCGTCCACCGTCCGGATCGCGCGCCCGCCCGCGACGCTGCGGCCCGCGTCGCCGACGGTGTCGATCGCGTGCACCCGGTATGCCCCGCCGAGCGCCGTCGCCGTGGCGAACCAGACGGTCGAGGTGGTCCCGCCGCCGTGCAGGAGGACGACCGGCGGCGCGTCCGCGGGCCCGACGGAGTTGACGTGGGTCGTGCCGTAGGGCGTGGGAATGGTCCCCGGCTCCGTGGAGGCGGGCCAGCGCGCCGCCAAGACGGCGTCGTAGGCCGAGAGAAACCCGTCGTCACTGCTCTCCATGACCGCCTCCGAGATAGCTCGCCGAGCGATAATCTTGCTGAGCGAGATAATAGGAGGTTCCATGGTGACGCGCGGGCACGAGGGCCCCGAGATGGAGATCTTCCATCTGCTCCGGGCGGTCGCGGTGGAGTACGGCCTGCGCCAGGCCGACTTCGCCGCCGAACACGGCATGCACGTCACCGACGTGCGGGCGCTCATCTGCCTGCTCGACGCGGAGCGGGCCGGCACCGGCGCCACCGCCGGTTTCCTCGGCGCCGGTCTCGGCCTGAACTCGGCCGGCACCACGGCGGTGATCGACCGCCTCGAACGGCTCGGCCTGGTCAGCCGGGTCCGCGACGTCAAAGACCGGCGTCGCGTCCTGCTGAAGGTCGAGGAGCGCGCCAAGGAACTGGGGTGGAGCCACTTCGGCCCGTTCATCGACAGGACGGTCGCGGTCCTGTCCGGTTTCGACGAACGGCAGACGGCCGCGGTCCGGCTCTTCCTCCGGACGGCGCTGGACGCGTTGGCGGCGGAAGGCCGATGACCCGACGCGGGGGGCATGCTGGAGTCCATGCAGGTGTCCGTGCGCTTCGCGCCCGAGCTGTGGATCTTCCTCGCACCGCGTAACCGGCGGCCCGAGGTGCTCCTGCCGTACGACGGGACATCCTCGCTCGGCCACCTGATCGAGTCGGCCGGGGTCCCGCTGACGGAGGTCGGCCCCCCGCTGGCCGGAGGCCGCACGGTCGATCCGTCGTACCGGCCGGGCCCGGACGAGGTGGTGGAGGTGCCGGCCGTGCGCAGGCCACAGGCCGTGCCGGACTGCCGGTTCGTCCTCGACGTCCACCTGGGGACGCTGGCGCGGCGGCTGCGCCTGGTCGGCCTGGACACGGCGTACCGCAACGACATGGACGACGACGCCCTCGTCGAGCAGGCCAACGCGGAGGGCCGGGTGCTGCTCACGCAGGACCGGGGCATCCTGCGGCGCCGGTCGCTGCGGCTCGGCGCGTACGTGCGGGGGGCCCGGCCGGACGACCAGTTGCTCGACGTGCTCGGCCGCTTCCGGCCGCCGCTGGCCCCGTGGACCCGCTGCACGGCCTGCAACGGGCGGCTCGCGCCGGTCGGCAAGGCCGAGGTGGAGGCGTCGCTGGAGCCCGGCACGCGGCGCAGCTACGACGAGTTCGCCCGCTGCGTCGCCTGCGGCCGGACCTACTGGCGCGGCGCCCACAGCGGCAGCCTCGCGGCCGTCGTCCAGCGCGCCCTCCACGCCGTCGCGGGAGCCTGAGCCGCGCCGGGAATGCCCGGCGGTCGCGGGTGGTTCAGAAGCGACAGCAGTTGAACTTTCAATTAGGAGGGGCCATGCCCGCCGTCACCGCCGACACCCTGACGCTGCCGCGCGTCGCCATACCGGACCCGGCCGTCGCCGGGCCACGCCCCGTCCGGTCGGTGACGACCGCGCCCAGCGGCTTCGAGGGCGAGGGCTTCCCCGTACGGCGCGCGTTCGCCGGCGTGCCGCAGTCCCTGCTGGACCCGTTCATCCACATGGACCAGATGGGCGAGGTCGAGTACGCCCCAGGCGAGCCGAAGGGCACCCCGTGGCACCCGCACCGCGGCTTCGAGACCGTCACCTACATCATCGACGGCGTCTTCGAGCACCAGGACTCCAACGGAGGCGGCGGCACCATCACCAACGGCGACACCCAGTGGATGACCGCCGGGTCGGGGCTGCTGCACATCGAGAAGCCCCCGGAGCACCTGGTGGTCTCGGGCGGGCTCTTCCACGGCATCCAGCTGTGGGTCAACCTCCCCCGCGCGCACAAGTTCCACCTGCCGCGCTACCAGGACATCCGCGGACGGGAGGCGGCGCTGCTCGCCTCGGCCGACGGCGGCGCGCTGCTGCGGGTGATCGCGGGCGAGCTGGACGGGCACGCCGGCCCGGGCGTCACGTTCACCCCGATCACGATGGTGCACGCCACCGTCAGCCCGGGCGCCCGGCTGGACGTGCCGTGGAACCCGGACTTCAACGCCCTCGCCTACGTCCTGGCCGGCCAGGGCACCGTGGGCGCCGAGCGACGGCCGGTGCGCAAGGGACAGCTCGCCCTCTTCGGCCCCGGCGGGTCGCTGACCCTCGCGGCGGACACCGCCCAGCCCCAGGCCGAGCCCGATCTGGAGGTGCTGCTGCTCGGCGGACAGCCGATCCGCGAGCCGGTCGTGCACTACGGCCCGTTCGTCATGAACACCCGCGCCGAGATCATCCAGGCCATGGAGGACTACCAGGCGGGGCGCCTCGGCGTCATCCCCGCCGAGCGGGTCCCCCACACCTGAGGGTTGAGTCTCCCGTAGGAGGAGACGCGAAGGTGGGGGGCATGGACGGCGGCACGCTCTACTCGATCGGGGAACTGGCCCGGCGGACCGGACTGACGGTCAAGGCCGTGCGGTTCTACTCCGACTGCGGGATCGTGCCGCCCACCGGCCGCAGCCCGGCCGGCTACCGCCTCTACGACACCGGCGCCGTCGCCCGCCTCGGCCTCGTACGCACGCTGCGCGACCTGGGGCTCGGCCTGCCCACGATCCGGAGGGTCGTGGACGGGGAGCTCTCCCTGGACCAGGTCGCGGCGGCGCACGCCGAGGCGCTGGCGGTGCAGATCCGGGTGCTGCGCCTGCGGCGCGCGGTGGCGACGGCGGTGGCACGGCGCGGTTCGACCCCCGAGGAGATGGATCTCATGCACAGACTGGCCAGGCTTTCCGAGGACGAGCGACGGCGGCTGACCGGCGACTTCCTCGACTCCGTCTTCGGCGGGCCGGACGACCGCCTGGCGGGAATCCGGCGCACGATGACCCCAGAACTGCCGGACGACCCGGAGGACGAGCAGATCGAGGCCTGGATCGAGCTGGCCGAGCTGGTCCGCGACCCGGAGTTCGGCGCGCTCATGCGGCGCCTCACGGAGCTGCACCTGGCCGACCACGCCCGTACGGACCTTCCGCGCCCTCACGCCGTCGCGATCGTCCGCGACCAGGTCGCCCCCGCACTGGCCGCGGGCGCCGACAGCGCCTCACCGCAGGCCGACGCGATCGTCGCCGCCGTCACCGCGCGGTACGCCGGCCTCGTCGGCCGTCCGGACGACGCGGCCCTCCGGCGCCGGTTGCTCACCGTGCTGGAGACCGCCCGCGACCCGCGCCGCCAGACGTACCTTCGGCTGCTCGCCGTGGTCAACGGCTGGCCGCCCCCGGACGACCCGACCCCCGCCCTCACCTGGTTCGCCGAGGCCCTGCGTACACGGACGCCGGACTGACGACGATCGAGGGAAGACTTCGTGTCCTCCCGGCCGAACGCCGTCCGCTCCGGACGGCGTTCGCCTGCCGTCATGCCAGTGGTCGAGGCCGCGCACTTCAGCTTCCCGAGATGAACCTATGCGTTTCTCCCGTACGTCATGTAGTAACCGAGACGGTACAGCAGTTGCGATTTCTGCCGATCCTCGATGCTTGCCGACAGTCCTCCGAGACTGGTAGGGGTCTGCTGCGAGGCTTCCCCGAGATCGGGATTCAGCGCATGCTGCAATACGTCGAGGAGAATCGTTCTGGTCGCTGTCTCCACATAATCCGGGTCCTTCGTGTGCTCCAGATACTCGTAGTAGCCGTCGTTGGGATCGGGCCAGGCCCGTTTGATGGCCTCAAGCTCCAGGCGGAATCGGTCTGCGAGCTTCTGGAGTTCAGCCCGAATGCGGTCGCTGGCGCTGTCGCGAACATGCCGTCTCACGTAGTCGACGGCCTCGTGCTCGTACGGACTGACAGGCTGGGCATACGTGAGCGCGATCTCCACGGCCAACTCGATGATCTCGTGCCGTCGCTCGTGCCCGGGAGCGGACGCGAGATCCCGCAGGCGTCTGTCCTGCTGGAGGCAAGGGGTCATCCACTCCTCCACCTGAAAGTCCTCGCGCTCCGGCCAGGACAGAGGGCCGGATCCGATGACGACGCACCAGTGCTGCCGCCCCAACCATTCCCGGTCGATGCGGATACCGGAGAACTCCTCGGCCAGCGCGAGCGCGGCCGCCTGCCATTGCCCACGCCACTGATCCGGACCTACCGGTATGGACTCGAGCCATGCTCGTCCGGATGAAGGGGTCACCGTGTCGAGGTCGGCTGGATCGAACCACGCGACCAGTTCCCCGGACTGGGCGTACTTGACGGAAGCGGCCCTGTTGACGGTCCACTGCAGGCCCAGTGCGGCGCCGCCTCCGGACAAGGGCACCACCTTTTCATGGCCGTAACCGCAGAACTCCTCCAGGAGCACCGTCCAGTCGTCGTGGCGAGCCGCGAGGAGCGCCGCCCGGCCCTCGCTCTCCGTCAGGTCCCAGGCGTATCCGCTGACTTCCGCGAATGTCGCCGGCCGCACCCACGCGGGGTCGCCGCCAAGCGTCCGCACCACCTTCTCGAATGGCGTGCCCTTGATCCAGGTGATCGACATTCCATCCGACAGGTAGCGAGGGGCGTCGGCATACGTGCTTATGAGGTTGGACATGATGGTCTATAGCCCTCTTGGTGGTGCCGGGGGTGGGCAGACGGACACCACCCACCCCCGATTCTCCTGCTAGGTGAGATTGTCCTCGGTGCACACGAGCGGCTCCTCATCGGGCAGAGCATCGCTGACGACAGCGCCGGGGGCATTGCTCACCGGGTTGGTTCCTCCAGGCATGATGACATCTACCCAGAATGACGTGTTGTGTCGGATCCTGTGCCGAAGATAGAACCATCTCGTCCTCGACCCCGACGCACAGTTGTCTTCGAGCTTGATGAGCTGGACAGAGAAGTCCCATTTCGGACTCGCTGCTCCCTCTGCGGTGCTGGCGAAGGGGAACTCATCGCAACTGTCCGGCTTCTTGTAGTTGGGCTTGTATTTTTTACAGGCCGGGATGGCATAGTTATCCCGATTGTCGTCGATAACGGACTCCGAAGTGGTCCGATGAAGACAGGCCGTCGTTGCCGTCGTACAGCCGCGGTCTCCCCAGTCGATTGCTCCGGGAATCTTCTTCGGCGCGACACTAGGGGGGTAGGTGGCATTGGGGGAGTACATCGCCAAAGCCCAGTGATAGGCACTCTGCACCACTTTTGGATCGTTTCCATCGAGGATGAAGACTGGGCGTATGTTATTGGATATACATCCTCCCGTGTACACCTTTATATCGTCCGAGCTGTCGCACGTGAAGATGACCAGGTGCTCCTTCTTCCTCCATTGAGGGTGCGCCCACTGTATCTGGTCTCCACTTTCAGGGTTGTAGTAGTAATGGACGCTCGGGTCCACCGCGCACGTTCCCTCTTTGTCCACGTGGGCACTCTGGGTGCTTTCAAGGACGATCTCCCGGTCGCCCGAGTAGCGTCTCCAATCCGCCACCGTATCGGAGATTCCGTTGAGGGCGGATTTGATTTGCCCATCCCTGGCCTTGTAGATGCTCGCGCATGCGGGGAAGCCGCTCTCTCCCAGCCTGACCGAGAATTTCCGGTCGTTCGACCACTCCTCGTCGAAAACATGCCAGTCGTCGACACGAATCCATGCGCTGATCTGGCGACTGTTGTTGACGAGACTGCCCGCCGGCCTGTCTCTGGCGGAAGTGCTCTTATTCTTGCCGACGTAGGTATGGAACACTATCGTGAGGCGGGCCATCCACATAACGCCCGAGTCGTCATCCAGAAGCCCGACCGGCCACCGGTCCACTTCGTCGTCTTCGTCGCGCTCGCCGATCCACATGGCATAGCACACGTTGAAGGAGTTCTTGTGGCGGAAGGCCCGGGCCGGGAGGCCGCTCTGCACTTCCCATTGTTGCCGCGTGCCCTTGAGGAGATTCTGACATTCCTCATGGGTCATGCGCTCGTACGGGAACCGGCTCGCGGCGAGCGCCGACGTCTGCCGTCCCGCTGCGCCGGACGACTGTTTCGCATCCGAGCGAGTCGCCTCCGCGGACGCTCCATCCTGGACGGTGAGGTTGTTCCAGTTCGACCACGGGCCCTTCACCCCGTCAGCAACGGTACGCGCTCGCCATCTCACTTCCTGATCCTGTTTCAACAGGTTCCTCGGCAAGGTCACGGTCGCCTTGCTGCCAGCATTCGCGCTGGCATTCCCTGTCCAGATTCGTGCCTTGGCCCGGCCCCGCTGCTTGTCGAGTTTGCGGGCTATCTCGATGTCGACGGTTTTGCGGGTGTCGGACGTGCCGTTGATCCATGCCGTGAGAACAGGGCCCGCAACTGCTGCGCCGGCGGTTTCACCGCTGTCGACCGACAACTTGCCGATCGCGGATGTGTCACCGTTGTCGAGGCTCGCCGTCGCGGCGGCAGGGGGCGCGCCCCCGATGGGGGTGTTCATGTCCGTGGTGATTTCGGTTGCGCTGAGTGCGCGGTTGTAGACGCGCACTTCGTCAATCAGGCCCCTGAAGAACTCGCCCCAGGCGCTGTTACCGCCGATGCGCAATGGGCCGCCGTCGTCGTGGAGGCCGCCGCTGAGAGGGTTCGCGCCAGCTTCCTGACCGTTGACATACAGCCGCAAGGTGGTGCCGTCATAGGTGACCGCCACATGGCTCCAGGTGTTGATCGGCAACGGTGCGCCGCCGCCAACGGTGCCTCCGTCGTCGACGGCGGTCTGGAACCAGCCGGACGGTGCGCCGTCGGAGTCCGCAGCGTACAGACCGTAGGAAGCGCCGCCGGTCACTTCCTTCATCACCACTGGGCGCCAGCCGGAAATCGTCGATGGGTTGACCCACGCGGAGAGGGTCACAGCATCGGACATGCGCAGCGAATCGGCGTGCTCAACGGTGACCCAGCTGGAGGAGCCGTTGAATGACAGAGCCTTGCCGTACTTGCCCGTAGCCGCCCACGTCGTATCGGCCGCCGTTCCGACGTTGTTGTTGCCGGAGGCATCCCCGATCAACGTGCCAGAACTCTCGTCCATGCCGTAAGCGGCCACCAGCCCCGGCAGCGAAGTCGGTGTGGGAGTGGGCGACGGTGTGGGGGTGGGAGACGGTGTGGGAGTGGGTGAGGAAGTGGCTGTGCCGCCCCCGATGGGGGTGTTCATGTCCGTGGTGATTTCGGTTGCGCTGAGTGCGCGGTTGTAGACGCGCACTTCGTCAATCAGGCCCCTGAAGAACTCGCCCCAGGCGCTGTTACCGCCGATGCGCAATGGGCCGCCGTCGTCGTGGAGGCCGCCGCTGAGAGGGTTCGCGCCAGCTTCCTGACCGTTGACATACAGCCGCAAGGTGGTGCCGTCATAGGTGACCGCCACATGGCTCCAGGTGTTGATCGGCAACGGTGCGCCGCCGCCAACGGTGCCTCCGTCGTCGACGGCGGTCTGGAACCAGCCGGACGGTGCGCCGTCGGAGTCCGCAGCGTACAGACCGTAGGAAGCGCCGCCGGTCACTTCCTTCATCACCACTGGGCGCCAGCCGGAAATCGTCGATGGGTTGACCCACGCGGAGAGGGTCACAGCATCGGACATGCGCAGCGAATCGGCGTGCTCAACGGTGACCCAGCTGGAGGAGCCGTTGAATGACAGAGCCTTGCCGTACTTGCCCGTAGCCGCCCACGTCGTATCGGCCGCCGTTCCGACGTTGTTGTTGCCGGAGGCATCCCCGATCAACGTGCCAGAACTCTCGTCCATGCCGTAAGCGGCCACCAGCCCCGGCACAGATTCGGGAACGGTGGCTGCGGTCGTGAAACGCCATGAGTGTGGGGTCATGACGTTGCCGGCTGCGTCCTTGGCGCCGCTGACCTCAGCGGTGAATTCGTTCACTGGCAATTCGGCAGCCGGCCGGAAAGCGATCACCGTGTTGGAGACCTCCATGGCCGAGGTTCCGGTGATCGACTGACCGGTCGAGTCTCTGAGACTGATCCGCGCATCCGTGACCGGCTCCGAGAAGGACACTCGTAGCTCGGTGCGAACATCCACGTCAACCTGGTTGGGAGCGGGGAGCGTACCGAGCACGGCCGGTGGTGTCGCGTCCGGGTCATCGGGATCCGGCGTGCCCGGCGCCGGCGTTGCGTCGATCTGGTCCAGCCACTCCTCCCAGGTTGCGTCGTCCGGGACGTGGGCTCCTACCCGTGAGTCCTCCAGGAAGTAGTCTCCCGCGTATTGATCGCGAATCTGCAGCGCCTCTTCTGGAGTGACGATCGGGGCTTGCTGAGATTCGGTGCTCCGGAAGTTGTGGTTGACGACATCGCCGATCGTCGGATTCTCCTTGTACGGGATCATGAATCCGCCGTAGCTCTGAGGTTTGGGGATGTATTCGATCATGAGGGTCGGCGGATGGCGGTAGCCGGGGTACGGCTGGCCGCCGCTGTATTCGCTGGAGTAGTACTGGCGCCAGTTGGTCGTCGCGGTCTCGCTGTGGGCCCGCAGCACCAACCCCTCGTTGGCCATCCCCTGCTCGACCCAGCCGCGGACCATGGTGGTCACCCGGTGCACCAGCGCCTCGTCCTTGGCACACCAGGTGCCGGAGGCGTCGTAGTTGTAGCCGGCCTTGTTGAGCCCTTCCGTGGCGCTGTCTCTGGTCGGCTGATGCCTCCAGCTCAGATCCCCGGTGTCCCAGTAAGAGGTGACTCTCTGGGCGACGATGCCCGACCCCAGCTCTCGGTCGCACAGCACTCCGCCGGGACCGCTGGACTTGTAGTTCCACATGTACAGGTCGGCGTCCTTGACGGTGGCGCCGTCCAGCGCCGGGTCGTCGAGGTTGTACCACAGGTACACCCGGGCGATGTCCGCGCTGCTTTGGGTGGTGCCCGCGCGCAGCCACCCGTCCGCGGCGTGGTTGCTGTCGGGGTCGTTCTTGTTCACCCAGGCGTCGTCGGGTTGTCCGCCGCCGAACCACTCGGAGGAGGCGGCGACCGTCACCGGATAGGTCACCGCCGGGTCGGCCAGGAACCTCTCATCCGGGGTGAACACCAGCTCCGAGGTCGTGCCGGAGGTCTCCACCCGAGCCTCGACGCGGGAGGTCCTGCCCTGCTCGGGGGATGCCTCCACCTTGGCGTCCATCGCCGTCAGCACGACCGGCGCCGCGACCGCCTTGCCCTTGGCGTCCTTCAGCTGCGGCAGCCCTTCGGGGGTCTTGCCGAACGTCGTGCCCTCGGGAAGGGTGAGGGGCAGGCGTACGGTCACCGGGCCGTCCGGCTTGCGCCGGAAGACCACCTGGGAGACGAAACCGTCGGCCTGGGCGATCACCACCAGGTCCGCACCCGGGGCGACGGCGTCGGGGTAGGTGACCGTGCTGCCGGAGACCTTCGGCTCCGGCAGCGCCCGGGTCACCTTCAAGCCGGTGGTGCCCTTGTCCCCCTTCGCCGACACCAGGTGCTTGGCCCCGCGCCCGCCGAAGGTCAGCGGCGACTTGACCCGCGCCGCCTGCAACGTTCCGTCGCGGGCCACGATCTTGGTGTCGATCGGCTCCCACGTGCCGTTGGCCTTGTTCTTCAGCTGCACGGGCCGGGTGGACAACTCGGCACGCAGATGCTTGCCGTCGGGCTGCGCCCAGACCTTCATCTTCTCGGTGAATCGGACGGGCACCTCGACGGGTTTGCCGGACTTGGCGGCCTTGTCCCAGGCGGCCTTCAGGTTGGGATCCGAGGGTTGCGGTGCCGATGCTGGCGCGGATGGCGGAGACGGCGTGGGGGCCTGGGCGACCGCGGGTACGGTCACGAGCGACAGCGGCAGCGTCAGTGCCCCGATCAGGGCAGCACGACGGCGCGTCCGGACCGATAAGCCGGACGCTGTTCTCGATGTCTTCACTCCAGCCTTTCGAGTTCGTGGCGGCGAGAGCGGAGCCGTACCCCGACGGTCGCCGCTGTTTGTACTGACATCGCGTGGGCTGCGACACAACGCGTTCCTCAACCGCGCGTCGCCTTTGTCGGGATAGCGGAGGACATGCGTCAGTGTGCCCGGGGGCAGGCACGCGCGTCTTGACGATTTCTGCACAGTTGGTGCCGTTTTCTGCACGGCGGCCCACCGCCCAGCCGGAAGATTAAGGCCGACTAATTCCGACAATCATCCGGTGTCACACCGCACCGGCTCACACATAGCGGCGGATCGACACCGCCCGGAAAAGCGGAGCAGCGTTATTCGATCGCTTGCGGAGAATCCGTGCCGTCGTCACCTTACGCGACATGTCAATTACGGGATCGCCCGTTGACTGCCGTTTTGTCATTGAGTAATCATGCCTGCGGGTGCGAGGGCCTGAGACGACATACGACGGGGGTACGTATGAGAAGTCTGGAGTGGGACACCAGGGGTCTGTCCGCTCAGGATCGTTTCCCCTTCTGGCACGAGACGATGTCGCAGATGCTCGTGAGCACCTGGGCAACGTCGGACGACCCTGACGGCTTCCACGCGTCAGCGCGCATTTTCGACCTCGGCGGGCTCGCGTTCTCGGCGATGAGCCATCGCACGCTGCGGGCCAGCCGGCCCATGAAGCTCATCCGGCAGGCGGATCCCGAGGTCTTCCAGCTCCACCTCCTTCTCCGCGGCGACGGCCAGATGAACCAGGCGGGGCGAGACGCACCCATGCAGGCGGGAAACCTGATCATCATCGACTCCTCACGGCCCTATCGGGGATGGCGGGGGGCCGACGACGGTCTGGCCGAATCGCTCATCGTCCAGTTCCCGCGGTCCGCGCTCGGTGTGCGGTCCGACATGATCGACCGGCTCGTCGCGGCACCGATCCCTGTCCAGGCCGGGATCACCGGCGTCCTCGCCGGACATCTCAGGCACCTGGCGGACAACGCCGAGCACCTCACCCGGCAGAACGCGGAGGCGCTGGGCGTCGTCACCCTCGACCTGATCGCGGCCGTCTGCGCGCATCAGTCCGAGGCCACCGCCGCGCTGAGGCCCGAGGCGCGGCGCCGGGCGCTGCTGTCGCTGATCCACGAGTTCGTCCGGCAACGGCTCGGCGATCCGGACCTGGACGCGGAGATGATCGCCGCGGCACACCAGATCTCCGTCCGATACCTGTACAAGATCTTCCAGGAGCAGGGCGTCAGCGTGGCGGGCTGGATACGCCGGTGCCGCTTGGAGCAGTGCCACCGCGATCTCGCCGACCCCCGGCAGAGTTCCCAGCCCATCCAGGCGATCGCCGCTCGCTGGGGCTTCGGCGACGCCGCGACCTTCAGCCGCAACTTCCGCGCCGCCTACGGCATGTCCCCGCGGGACCACCGCTGCCTCGCGGCGATCGCCGGCACCGCTCCGGAGGGGACGGCAATGAACTGAGCCTTGCCACGTGAAGCAGCATCCGCCCTCCGACTCCGGCTGCTCACCCTGGTGAAGACCGCCCGTGATCCGCGCCGCCAGACGTACTTCCGGCTGCTCGCCGTGGTCAACGGCCGGCCGCCCTCGGACGACCCGGTCCACGCCCTCACCTGGTCCGCCGACGCCCTGAGCGCTCGCTCTTCTCGAGACGCGCCCCGGTTCCTTCTGCGAAGATCACTCCGACATGTCCCCGCGCGCTCCCGGAGAGATCATGTTAGGAATGCGCCGTCTGCGCTGGTGGGTCGCGGCGGGGATGATCGTACTCCTGCTCGCCCAGGCCATGCCGTGGTTGCGAGCCGCCGAGCCGCTGCCGGAGTCCGAACAGCGGCATGACTGCCCCATCGGTCTGGGGCTCAGCGGACCGCCGGGAGCCGTGGCGGTCGCGCCGGAGGACAGGCAGCGGATGTACCTGTGCTTCGCGTATCAGCAGTTCGGCGACCTGCCGGACGAGGAGCTGCTCGCGCGCGGCGGCGCCCTGTGCGACTCCGACGTCCGCGACGAGGAGCTGACGCGGCTGCTCGAACTGCGCTGCCCCGGTCTGTACGAGCGCAACCAGCGGATCTACCTGGCCGAACGGAAGGCCGAAGAGGCCGAGGCCAAGCGGCGGCTGGCGGCGGCGAAGGCCGGATGTCCGCGCAGGAAGCCGGTCGCCGAGCCGGTACGGCAGATGCGGGCCGCCCTTTGGGTGGACACGGGCGGCATCCAGGCGTGGGAAGAGGGCTACGGCGGCCTCGACTACTCGGGCAGGTTCCTCGCCAAGGGCAGGGGCACCGTGCACCTTTCCTGGGGAGGAGACGAGAAGGGGCCGGTCTGCGTCACCGGGGAGGCCTACCGGCAGCGGCCGCCGCACGCGAGGGGCTGGCAGCGGTCGGGAGAGATGAGCTATCACAGCCCGACCGGTGTGCTCCGGTTCTTCGGCGACGACGGCGACGTGACCGTCGCGGGAGCCGGCTCCTACCGGATCCGCGCTTATGTGCGGGGGGTCGAGCGCGCCCCGGACCTTGCCCGGGCGAAGGCCGTCAGGGAGGTGCTGATCGTCGTCTTCCCCGCATCGGCGACCGCGAATCGACGGGCCGCTGCGCGAATCGGAGGCGGGGGAGCAGCGGGTCGTGGAAGTGCGTGAGGAGCTCGTGCCGGTCTGGTCCTGGGCGGCGACCGGCCGGCGTTCCGCGAGACCATCCGTGTGATCCTGTCCGGCACGGACGCCTGAACGCCGGGTCGGCGTCCCCGCTGCTACGCCTCGTCCTCGGCGTCGGCGATCGGGTGGCCGAACGTGACCGCGTCGCGTACGGCAGCCGGCGCGGTGGAGCGAAGAGGCGCGTCGGGGCGCAGCCCGAGCGCGTCGTTGACCGTCGAGAACGCCACGCGAAGAGCCACGAACGCGGTGATCGTGAAGATCTGCGGGTCGCTGAAGCCCGCGTCGCGCAACTCCTGCACGTCCGCCGCGGTGGTGCCGTTGGGGTCACGCGCCACCTTACGGGCCCACGCGGCCATGGCCCGCTCGCTGTTGCTCAGCCCGTCGTCGACGCCCTTCAGCACGCCGGCGGCCGTCTCCTCGTCACTCGCCCGGGCCAGCCTGCTTCCCCACATGAGCGAGCAGTAGGAGTCGCCGAACGCCGACGCGCACGCGGTGACGAGGACCGAACGCTGACGGAGGCTGAGGTGCTCCCCGGCGTTCACCTGCCCCAGCAGATCGAACAGCCCGGTCATCGTCGCCGGCTGATAGGCCCACAGGCGTGAGGTGCTCATCACGTAACCCACTTCGGCGATGTCCTCGTCGAAGATCTGCCGGGCCTCGTCGGTGACGTCGGGGACACCGAGAAAACCGATCCTGTCCATGGTCTCTACTCCACCGCTCGCTGGGGCATTCCGCACCACCAGCGTCGCCGCTCGCCGCCGCCGGCGCATCCGTGTTCCGCACGGATCCTCGTACGGACGCGGTCTCCGTACAGGCGGACGTCAGGAGGCGGCCGAGTAGGAGGAGTTCAGCTCCTTCTCGAACCAGTCGATGGTGCGGCGTAGGCCGGTGACGGGATCGACGCGGGGACGCCAGCCGAGCCGCTCCTCGGCGAGCGAGGTGTCGGGACGGCGGACGGCGGGGTCGTCGACGGGCCGTTCGACGAACCTGATCGGGGAGGACGAGCCCGCCAGTTCGCGGATCGTCTCCGCCAGCTCGGCCATCGACATCTCGGCCGGGTTGCCGATGTTCACCGGCCCGGCGAAGTCGCTCTCGGCGAGCGCGAGCACGCCGTCGATCGTGTCGTCCACGTAGCAGATCGACCGCGTCTGGCTGCCGTCGCCGGTCACGGTGATCGGCTCGCCGAGCAGCGCCTGACGGATGAACGTGGGGATCGCCCGGCCGTCGTGGGGCCGCATCCGCGGACCGTAGGTGTTGAAGATCCGCACGATCGCGGTGTCGGTCCCGCGCGAGTTCCGGTAGGCCGTGGTGAGCGACTCGGCGAAGCGCTTGGCCTCGTCGTACACGCTGCGCGGGCCGACCGGGTTGACGTTGCCCCAGTACGTCTCCTTCTGCGGGTGTTCCAGCGGGTCGCCGTACACCTCGCTGGTGGAGGCGAGGACGAGCCGCGCGCCCTTCTCCGCGGCGAGGCCGAGAGCGTGCAGCGTGCCCATGCTGCCGACCTTCAGCGTCTCGATCGGGTGGCGCAGGTAGTCGGCGGGAGACGCGGCCGAGGCGAAGTGGAGCACCAGGTCGACCTGCCCCGGCACGTGGACGAACCCGGTGAGGTCGCACTCCACGAGCCGGAACGCCGGACGCCCGATCAGGTGCTCCACGTTGCGCGGCGACCCGGTGAGGAAGTTGTCCAGGCAGACGACCGCCGCGCCGCGTTCCATCAACCGTTCGCACAGGTAGGAGCCGAGAAACCCGGCTCCTCCCGTGACCACTACACGAGACCCCTTCACCGCACTCCCACTCCCCGCAACCTCCTGACCGCGTCGAGCACCTCGGGCACTCCGATTTCGAGCAGGCCATCCGACGGCCTGTCGCCGTGCGGGTCGCCCCTGCGTCCGGCCCACAGCGCGATGTGCGGGCCTCCCGGCGGCGGCCCCCACAGCGCGGGCGGCACCGGGCCGTACAGGATGACCGAGGGCGTGCCCGCGGCGACGGCCAGGTGCGACATGCCCGTGTCGCCGCAGACGACCAGCGCGGCGTGCGCGGTCAGCGCGGCCAGCTCGGCCAGGTTCGTACGGCCCGCGAGCACCGACTCCTCCGGCAGGCCGGCGAGCTGGGCGACGTGCCGGGCGAGCGCGATCTCGGTCACGCCGCCGGTGACGACGACCCGGCGGCCCTGGGCGGCCAGTTCGGCCGCCACCTGGGCGAAGCGGTCCGGCGGCCACTGCCTGGCCCGGAACGCCGCTCCCGGATGGATGATCACCTCGCCGCCGGCGAGCGGGCTCGGCCCCGGGTCGCCCAGCGCGAGGTCCCCGGGGTCGGCCGGGATGCCGTACCACTCCAGCAGCGAGCACCACCGCTGCCTCTCGTGCGTCTCCGTCTCCCAGGGCGGCCCGTCCGAGCCCGGCACGAGGTGGTGGGTGTGCGTGAGCAGGCGGCCCGGCCGGGTGCGGCGCAGTGCCTGGATGCTCTCCGGGCCGCTGCCGTGCAGGTTGACCGCGACGTCGGGCGACTCGTACGGCACCGGTCCCGGGCCGGACACGTCGAGCACCTCGTCGACGCCGCCGATCAGCGGGAGCAGCCCGCCGAGGTAGGCGGGGGTGGCCAGCACGAAGTGGTGCCCGGGATACGCCCGCCGCAGCGCGCGGAGCGCGGGCACCGAGGCCAGCAGGTCGCCGAGCCCGAGCCCGCGCAGGGCGAGCAGCACCGGTCTTCGCGGATCTCCTATGGCCATGACGTCTCCGTGGAGGCGGCGACGACCAGCTCCCTGACCTCGCAGCCCTGCGGCTGGCCGAGCGCGAACACGATCGCCGAGGCGACGTCCTCCGGCTGGTTCAGCCGGGCGTCGGGGCCGGGCTTGTACTGGTCGGGACGGTCGTTGAAGAAGTTCGTCCGCATGCCGCCGGGAATCAGCAGGGTCACCCCGACCTGCCCGGCCAGCTCGGCCGCCAGGGCCCGGGTGAAGCCCACGACGCCGAACTTGGAGGCGCAGTAGGCCGTCGCGTCGCTGAGCGCGCGCACCCCGAGCGTGGAGGCGACGGTGACGACCTTGCCGCCGGTGGTGCGCAGGTACGGCAGGGCCGCCCTGACCACCGCCGCGGTCCCGAGCAGGTTGACCGCGATCACTCTTTCCCACTGCTCGGCGGCCACGTCCTCCAGCCGGCCGCAGGCGTCGATGCCCGCGGCCGTCACGACGCCGTCGAGCCCGCCCGCGCTTTCGGCGAGCTCGTGTACGGCCCGCTCGGCCTGTTCCCGGTCGGCCAGGTCGGCGCGTACGTGGTCGAACCCGGCGTCCGGTTCGTCGATGTCGACGAGCAGCGGCCGGCCGCCGGCCTTGGCGACCGCCGTGGCGGTGGCCCGGCCCAGGCCGGACGCGCCCCCCGTGATCAGTACGTTTCCCACCATTGACGTCAATCCCTTTCGATAAGCGGCCGATGTCACGAAGCGCGGCCTGGGCGGCGGCGATGAGGCCGGTGGTGGAGTAGCCGGGCACGGTCGGCAGGATGACGACCTCCCCGCCGGTCCGGCGCACGGCCTCGGCCTCGGGCATCGACCGCTCGTCGTAGTCGCCGCCCTTCACCCACACGTCCGGGCACAGCCGCTCGATGACCTGCGACGGCGTCTCCTCGTCGAAGACCGTCACGGCGTCCACGCAGCCGAGCGCGCGCAGCACCTCGACCCGGTCGCGTTCGCTCACCAGGGGCCGGCTCGGGCCCTTGAGCCGCCGGATCGATTCGTCGGAGTTCACGCAGACCACCAGGGCGTCGCCTAACGCCCGGGCCCGCCGCAACAGGCTCACATGCCCGGCGTGCAGCAGGTCGAAACACCCGCCGGTCGCGATCAGGCGCCCTCCGGCGGCCCGTACTGCGGCGGCCACCTCGAAGGCGGACGCGCCGGGCGCGAACGGCGCCGGCGACTCGGCGGCCGGGCGCGGCAGGCGCAGCGCGGCGGCCCCGCCCTCCTCCACGAACCTGGTGGCCTCGCCGACCGCGCGGGCGACGGCGTCCTCGGTGGACGCGCCGTCCGCGAGGGCGAGCGCCGCGGCCGCGGCGAAGCGGTCGCCCGCGCCGCAGGCGTCCGTCCCGGCCGCGACGTGCGGCACCGGGACCGGTCCGAACCTGCCGCCGCGGCGGGCCAGCATCGCGCCGCGCTCCCCCAGGGTGATCGCGACGGCCTCGGCGTCGAGGTCGCGCACCAGCCTGCGGGCGGTGCGCTCGGGCGAGACGTACGGCTCCTGACACATGCCACGGGCCTCCGCCTCGCTGGGCGTGACCAGCGCGCATCCCGGCACGGGCAGCGACCCGCGGGGGTGCGGATCCCACACCAGCGGCACGTCGAGACCGCGCAGCGGCTCGCGCAGCAGGTCGGCCACGCCGCGCCCGTAGTCGGCGACCAGGACCGCGCTCGCCGAGGCGAGCGCGTCGGCCGCGCGGGCGAACGCGGAGGCGGAGGCCACCTGGCCGGGTCGTCCCATCGCCCGCCCGTCGCCGGTGTCGATCCTGACCAGCGTCTGCCCGCGGGCGCGGACCCGCGTCTTGCGCACGGTCGTGCCCCGCAGCGGCAGCCGCACGATCTCGACGGTGGGCGACAGCAGGCCCTCCAGGCATCGGCCGGAGGGGTCGTCGCCCATGGCGGTGATCAGCACCACTTGGGTGCCGTCACGGGCGGCCAGCAGCGCCGCGAGGCCCGCCCCGCCCGGCCGGTGGTGCTCCGCCTGCCCCTCCACGACCGGGACGGGAGCGTCGGGGCACAGCCGGTCGGCCGTCCCCTCGACGTCGACGTCGAGCAGGGAGTCTCCGACGATGACGAGTGGTCCGCTCACACGACCGCCTTCTCGATCACGTCACAGAGCATGTGGATCACCGTGAGGTGCACCTCCTGGATGGTCGCGGTGTCGTCCGCGGGCACGGTCAGGGCCTCGTCGCACAACTCGGCCAGCGGGTTCGGGCCGGGGCCGGTCAGCGCCCAGGTCGTCAGGCCGCACTGGCGTCCGGCCTCGGCCGCCTCGGTCACGTTGCGGCTCGTCCCGCTGGTAGACAGGCACATGAGCACGTCGCCGGGGCGGCCGTGCGCCCGCACCTGCCGCGCGTACAGCTCGGCCATGCCGAAGTCGTTGCCGATCGCGGTCAGCGACGAGGTGTCGGCGTGCAGCGGGATCGCGGCGTACGGCCGGCGGTCGGCGCGGTAGCGTCCCACCAGTTCCGCGGTGAGGTGCTGCGCCTCGGCGGCGGAGCCGCCGTTGCCGCACGCGAGCAGCCGCCCGCCGCCGCTGAGCACGGCCGCGAGCTTGTAACCCCAGGCATGGATCTTGGGCGTTTCCGGGTCCACCGCCGTCAGCGCGGTGCTCAGCCGGGCCAGATGAGGATGCATCGCTCAGCCTCCCGCGGCGGCGAGGGTGCGAAGGCACCCGCCGGCCAGGTTTCGGTAGACGGACTCGGTCTGCTCGGCGATCCTGGGCCAGCCGTAGCGGGCCCGGGCCCGCCGGGGCCCGGCGGCCGACAGCGCCGCCCGCAGATCGGGCCGGGCCAGCAGGTCGCCGAGCGCGCGGGACAGCGCACGCGGCCGCCGGGGCGGCACGAGCACTCCGCATCCCGCGACGGTGTCGAGGTGACCGCCGACCGCCGAGGCGATCACCGGAACCCCGCAGGCCAGGGCCTCCAGGGGCACCATGCCGAACGGCTCGTACCAGGGCACGGTGACCAGGACGTCGGCCGAGCGCATGAGACCGGGCACCTCGGCCCGGCTCACGCTGCCGATCAGCCGCACCCGGTCGCCGAGGCCGAGACCGCCGGCCAGCGTGCGCAGCCGCGCGCTCTCCTCGTCGCCCGGGTCGCCGCCAGCGATGACGAGCTCGGCGTCCGGCACGTGGCGCAGGGCCCGGACGACGGTGTCCACCCCCTTGCGCGGCACCATGCGGCCGATGCTCAGCACCCTCGGCCGGTCGCCGCGCAGGAAGACAGCGCCGTCGGGGCGGAACAGGCCGAGGTCGACGCCGCACGGCACGACCGCGATCCGGTCGCGCGGCACGCCCATCGCGACGAGTTCGCGCACCTCGTCGGAGCAGGTGGCGACGACCGCGACCGCCCGGCGGCCGATGTCGCGCTCGATCGCGATCCGGCTCGGCGGGCTGGTGTCGGCCTCGCCCTGCCAGCGCCGCTTCACCGTGCCGAGCGCGTGATAGGTCTGCACGACCGGGATCCCGAGCGGCTCCGCCGCCGTCAGCGTGGCGAGGCCGCTCATCCAGAAGTGCGCGTGCGCGACATCGGGCGGCTCGGCCTTCCACCTGCGGGCCAGGTGCGCCCCGAACTCCGGCATGTACGGCAGCAGCTCGTCCTTGGGCAGCGGCTCGGCCGGCCCGGCCGGCACGTGCTCGACGGTGACGCCGGGAGCCATGGGCACGGCGTCCGGCTGGTCGGGGGAGGTGCGCCGCGTGAGCACGACGACCTCGTTGCCCCGTTCCGCCAGGGCCAGGGCCAGCGCCGCGACGTGCACGTTCTGCCCACCGGCGTCCACGCCGCCGAGGGTCGCCAGCGGGCTCGCGTGCTCCGACACCAGGGCGATCCTCATGACACCCCCTCCTTCACCGCCTCGCCCAGCGTCACCTCCGCCGCGGCCAGGCGGCGGACGGCGTCGACGACGACCGCCGTGATGATGAGTCTGGCCTTCGACACGGGCCGACTGTCGACCGCCC
>NZ_JBFAOO010000102.1:0-26515 GCF_040675265.1 Microbispora sp. NPDC049633 | reverse complement strand
GCCACGACGTCCTGGCCGCGGTGGGCGACGCCGGCGCCCTTCTGGAGGCGGTGGCCGGCGAGCGGCCCGAAGCCGTGGTGGTCGACGTACGGATGCCGCCCACCCACACCGACGAGGGCCTGCGCGCCGCCCTGGAGATCCGGCGGCGCTGGCCGGAGGTCAAGGTGCTGGTGCTGTCGCAGTACGTCGAGAAGAAGTACGCCACCGAGCTGATGGGCGGCAGCATCGACGGCGTCGGCTACCTGCTCAAGGACCGCGTGGCCGAGGTCGGCGACTTCCTGGACGCGCTGGACCGGGTGGGCGCGGGCGGGACGGCCTTCGACCCGGAGGTGGTGCGCCAGCTGCTCGCGCGGACCAGCCACGCCGACCCGCTGGCGCGGCTCACCGCCCGCGAGCGCGAGGTGCTGGAGCTCATGGCCCAGGGCCTGACCAACGCCTCGATCGCCCAATCCCTGCACGTGTCGCAGAGCGCGGTGGAAAAGCACGTCAACGCCCTTTTCGACAAGCTCGCGTTGTCGCACATCACCGGATACAGCCGCCGGGTCCTGGCGGTGCTGCGCTACCTCGGCTCCTGACCCGCTGTGGTTTTCCGCAGGTGAAGCAGGCGGAGCACCGCATTCTGCCGCCAAGTCGATCTCCCTAGCGTTGATCACATGATGCAGACGATGACGAACGTGCTGGTGGCAGCGGTCGTGGCGGCGGGCGGACAGGCCGTGGACGTACGCCCCGACCTGGAAAAGATCGTGACCGGCGGTGGGGCGACGGCCGCCCTGGCGCGGATCTCCGGCGGCGGCCGCACCTGGTCGGGCGCCGTGGGTGTACGGGACGTCGAGCGCGGGGGACGGCCGTCGCCCAACGGCTACTTCCGGATCGGCAGCGTCACCAAGACCTTCGTCGCGACCGTGGTGCTCCAGCTCGTCGATGAGGGTGAGGTGCGGCTCGACGACCCCATCGACAGGCACCTGCCCGGCCTGGTGCCGGGCGGCGAGCGGATCACGGTGCGCGCGCTCCTCAATCACACGAGCCACCTGTACGACTACATGAGCGAGCCCGGATACTCGACCAACCGCTGGCGCGGGAACGCCCGGTTCCGCTCCTACCAGCCGCGCGAGCTGCTCAAGGTGGCCTTCGCCGGGAAACTCCCCGACGACGGGAGGTGGCACTACTCCAACACCAACTATGTGGTGCTCGGGCTGCTGGTGGAGAAGCTGACCCGCAACCCGTACGGCGAGGAGGTACGGCGCCGCATCCTGCGCCCGCTGGGGCTGCGCCACACGGTGGTGCCGGGCGACCGGGCGGGGCTGCCGTCGCCGCACGCCAAGGGGTACGAGCCGCTGCCCGGACTGGTGGACGCGACGCGGATGAATCCCTCGCTCGACTGGGCCGCCGGGGAGATGATCTCGACCGCGGCCGACCTGGAGCGGTTCATGTCGGCGCTGCTGGGCGGCAAACTGATCAGCGCGGCGTCCCTGCGGGCGATGCGGACGACGGTGGAGACGGGGGCCGGATTCGGCTACGGGCTCGGGTTGCAGGCCTACGCGCTGCCATGCGGCACCGTGTGGGGACACAGCGGAGAGCTGATCGGATACCTGACGTTCGCGTTCCGCTCCGACTCGGGCAGGTCGATGACGTTGTCGATCAACCCCTCGACCCGCAACCCGTCCACCGCGGAGGTCATGGGCATCGCCGTCAAGGTGTTCTGCGGACCGGCGGCTTAACCGGGGACGCTTCCGGCCGTGCAGGCTACCCACGCGGTCACGGTAGAGGGCGGCCCGGCCGAGTGACGGAGCCTTTCAGCCGAGGCGCCGCCGCGCTCGGCGCGCTCGCCACGCGGGGCCGACGCCGGGTGAGGTGATCAGACTCCGGCAGCAACGGCGTCACGACGATGCGACTGCGGTCGCACGGAAGCGGAGACTCCAGGGGGACGCGCGGGATCGCGGACGTGATCAACGATGGTCGCGTGATCGAGACCATCGCGGGAATCGGCATGTCTCCCCTGGAGATCCTGCTTCTGCTCGGTGTCGTCGGCATGCTGTCGGCGCGGTGGTGGGCGCCCGGGGCCCGGCGGCGGGTCGCGCTCGCCGCGGCGGCGGTCGCCGTCCCGTCCGGGATCGCGCTGACCGTGCTCGGGCCGCGCTGGCAGACGGTGCCCGCACTCGCCGGTGCCCTGGTCGCGCTCGCGTTCGCGGCTCCGCTGCTCACCGGACGTCCGGTGCGGCGGAGACGGTGGCTCGCCGTGCCGGTGGTCGCGGCCTGCCTCGGACTGGCCGGTGCGAGCGCGGCCGCCGCCTGGGCGGTGCCCGTGCCCGTGTTCCCCGAGCCGTCCGGCCCGTACGCGGTGGGCACCGCGGTGACGCAGTGGACCGACGCCTCGCGCCCGGAGCCCGCGACCGCCGAGCCCGGCGACCACCGCACCGTCGTGGTCCAGCTGTGGTACCCCGCGCCCAGGGGCACGGCCGGTCCCCACGCTCGCTATCTCGGCCGTACGGAGGACGAGGCGCGTACCGTCGCCCATGGCTTGGCCGACTATGTCGGCGTGCCCGCCTTCCTGCTCGACGACGCGCAGCGGGCCCGCACCGCCGCCGTCCACGACGCGCCCGTGGCGGCCGGACGGTTCCCGGTCGTGCTGTTCTCTCCCGGGCTGGGCGGCGTGCGCACCCAGAACACGGCCTGGGCGGAGGAACTGGCCGGCCGGGGTTACGTCGTCGCGGCCCTCGACCATCCGTACGACTCGGCCGTGGTCGTGCTCCGCGACGGGCGGACGATCCGCACGCGGGTCGCGGCCAGCGGCGACGACGAGGAGGACAGAAGGCTCGCGATCGGCTGGACGGCGGTCAGGGCCGCCGATCTCAGTTTCGTCCTCACCCAGCTCGGCCGCGTCGACCGGGGCGAGATCCGCGGCCCGCTGACCGGGCGGCTCGACACCGCGCGGGCCGCGGCGACCGGGCACTCCATCGGCGGAGGCGCGGCCCTGCAGGCCGCTCACCAGGACTCCCGTTTCACGGCGGTGATCAACCTGGACGGCTACCCGCACGACCCCGCGCCCCGGCCCTATCACCAGCCGGTGCTCGTACTCACCCATCCCGTCGATCCGGCCGACAACCCGGCGTACATCCCCCGGCTCGCGCGGGTCCTCTCGCTCAGCACCTCCGAGAGTTACCGGATCACCGTGCCCGGCACGGCACATCTCACGTTCGCCGACGCGCCGCTCTACATGCCGCCGGTGCCGTCCGTCGTCGGTTCCCTTGGCCGCACCGGGGGGCTTTCCGTCACCACGGCGGCCACCGCCGCCTTCCTCGACGCCACCCTGCGTGGCGAACCGGGCGACCTGGCCACGACCCTGCGCCCGTACGGCGAGCTCACCGTCCACCGGCCGGCGCATCACGGTGCAACGGCCGGGTGACCGACCGCCGTCCAGGCGCGTCGTCATGCGGCGGTGACGGTCGCGGCGACCTTCCACAGCAGGGGAATGCGTGGCCTGCCTCCGATCAGTGTCAGGACGGCCAGCAGGAGATGCAGGGCGGGCGGGCCGAATACCGACGTCGCCGCCCAGGTCCACATGACGACATCGGCCGCGGGAATGTGAGCGTTGGGTCCCGGATACCGTATTGAAGCGTAAATACCGACTGTAATCAGACTAATTGGGAAATAAATGACGGCCACGAGGTCGATCAGGATCGATTGCATGGCGTGGAAACGTACGTCCGGACGGCGATTGCGGCGGAAGATCAGACCGCCGGCGAACCCCAGGAGATAGGCGAGTGTGGAACGCCATGCGGCGCCCACGATCTCGGGATCCCAGGGAGGGTCGGCAGGGGATGTCGTGAGGGGACGTTGAGGCGGCCGCTCTTCCGTGACCCTGGTGGGATGACCGGCGGCTCCGGCGCTCGCGGGTTCTCGTCGCCCGCGTTCGGCCCGTTCGATGATGACGACGATGGTCTGCACGATGCCGGCGATCGATGCGAGCACCCCGAGCAGCGCGAGAACAACGCTCATTCGTCCTCATTTCAGCGCGAGCGAACCTGTGGAAACCGAAAGATCCCGCAAAAGTCTTTCAGAAGTCGGTCACGCATAAGACGAATTCATGGCCGACGGATCGTTTTCGCCTCGTGGTTCGGGCATGCTTCCGCGTCGGCCCCGGTGCCCTACGGAATCTAGACTTGGTGAGGTGACGTTCGATCTGCACGGCCGGACGCGGCGGCTGGAGTTGACCGACCAGGACCTGCGGTCCTTCGAGGCGGTCGTGCTGGAGGCCACGCCGGACGGAATCGTATTGGACCGCTCGGCCTTCTACCCGGGTGGCGGCGGACAGCCGCCGGACCAGGGCGTGCTGCTGTGGCAGGGCGTCGAGACCCGCATCGAGGGCATACGCAAGGGCGACGACCTCTACCTCGTCCCGGCGCCGGACGACCCGATCCCGCCCGCCGGCACGGTCGTACGGGCGGCGGTGGCCGACGAGCGGCGCACGGCTCTGATGCGCACGCACTCCGGACTGCACGTGCTGTGCGGCGTCGTGTTCCGCGACTACGGGGCGCTGGTCACGGGCGGGAACATGGAGCCGATGACGGCGCGGATGGACTTCAACCTCCCCGAGGTGCCGCCCGGCTTCAAGGAGGCGGTCGAGGACGCCTGCAACGCCGAGATCGCCGCCGACCGCCGGATCGACGTACGGGTGCTGCCGCGCGCGGAGGCCTTCGCGATCCCGGACATCATCCGCACCGCGACGAACCTCGTGCCGGAGGGCATCCCCGAGGTGCGGATCATCGACATCGTGGGCCTGGACACCCAGGCCGACGGAGGCACGCACGTCGCCTCGACCAAGCAGATCGGCAGGATCAAGGTCGCCAAGATCGAGAGCAAGGGGCGCGGCTTCCGTCGTCTGCGCATCGCGATCTCCGACTAGACCGCGTCACCCGACCTGTCCGCGTCGCGACTCGGCACGGGGGCCGTCCCTCCTCGCCGGCGTCGTCATCGAGCACAGCCGCCGATCAGCGCCGAGCCGGGCGGAAAGGCGTCCGGAACGAGTGACACCTCCGGCGACGAAATGACCGGGAGGCGGCGACCGATGAACTGAAGGGGGAGCCGCCGGAGGTGAGCCATGGACGACCGGAAGCCGGCCCTCGTGGCGCCCGGCGAGCGGTACGTCGCCGGTAAGCGGCTCGGGACCGGCAGAAGGTATGCCGGCACGAGGTATGCCGGCACGAGGTATGCCGGCACGAGGTATGCCGGCAAGAGGTATGCCGGCAAGAGGTATGCGGCTTTCATCTCCTATTCGCGAAGCGCCCGGGGCCACTTCGCCCCTGCCGTACAGCATGGCCTGCAGCAGTTCGCCCGGCCCTGGTATCGCCGCAGGGCCCTGGAGGTCTTCCGTGACGCGACCGGCTTGGCGGTCACCTCGGAACTGTGGCCCAGCATCCGGGACAACTTGGACAGATCTGCATGGCTCATCGTCCTCGCCTCGCCCGAGTCCGCGCGATCTCGGTGGGTCGGCAGGGAGATCGAGTGGTGGATCGAGGTCAAGGGGCCGCGGACCATCATGATCGTCGTAACCGACGGGGCCTGCGCCTGGGACGAGGCGGCCGGCGACTTCGACCATGACGCATCCACCGCGGTCCACCCCGCGCTGCACGGCGTCTTCCCCTCCGAACCCCGCTATCTCGACATGACATGGGCCCGCGAGGACGTCCAGCTGACCCTGCGGAACGCGTCGTTCCGCAGCGCGATCGCGGAGCTGGCCGCGCCGCTGCACGGCGTCCCGAAGGACGAGCTCGAAGGCGAGGACGTCCGTGCCCAACGGCGGCGGGTCCGGGTCATCACCGGAACCGTTGTGGCGATGGCGGTGCTGCTCGTGCTGTCGGCCGTGGCGACCGTGGTGGCTGTGAGGCAGCGTGACCTGGCGGAGAGCCGGGCGCGGGACGCGCTGTCGCGCCGGGCGGGGGTGGTCAGCGAGAACATCGGCGACAGCGACATCGGTGTGTCGCGCCTGCTCGCCGTCGCCGGCTGGCGGATCGGGGAGACCTCAGACGCACGGCACGCCCTGCTGACGGCGCTCGCCGCCCCCGCGAGGGGCGAGTTCGGCGGCGGTGGGCAGATCGAGAGGGCCGCCCTCAGCCCCGACGGGCGGGTTCTGGCCACCGCGGGAGGGAACGCCACGGTCCACCTCTGGGACCTCGCCACCCGCCGGCGGCTCGACCCGCTGCTCACCGGCCACGTGGGCGTGGTCAGCGGCGTCGCCTACAGCCCGGACGGCCGGATGCTCGCCACCGCCGGAGACGACGGCGCCGTCAAGCTGTGGGACACCACGACCCGCCGCCAGGTCGGCCGATCCCTGATCGGCCACAAGGGCGCAGTGTACGGCCTGGCGTTCGGCCCCGGCGGGCGCGTGCTCGCGAGCGCCGGTGTGGACGGCACCATCAGGCGGTGGAACGTGGTGAACGGCGGTCCGATCGGCGTTCCTGTCGTCAACCCCACTCCGGTGTACGACGTGGCGTTCGCCACCGACGGACGTACCCTCGCGGCAGGAGGCGACGACAAGGTCGTCCGGCTGTGGGACGCGGTCACCGGGCGCCGCGTCGGCCGCCCGCTCTCCGGTCACACCGGCACTGTGATGCGGGTGGCGTTCAGCCCGGACGGCCGCACCCTCGCCGGCGCCGCGGACGATGGCACCGTCAGGCTCTGGGACACCACGACCCGCCGGCCGCGGGGCGAACCCCTGACCGGCCACCGTGACGGCACCATCTGGGGGGTGGCGTTCAGTCCCGACGGCCGTACGCTCGCGAGCGCGGGAATCGACGGCACCATACGGCTCTGGGACGTCACCACCGGCCGCCCGCTCGGCGATCCCCTGATGGGGCACGTCGGCCAGACGACATCCGTCGCGTTCAGTCCCGACGGCCGCACGCTCGCGAGCACGGACAAGGCCGGCGACATCCGGCTGTGGGACGTCGAGGTCCATCGCCGTCTCGCCCAGCCACTGGTGGGCCATCGGGCCCGGATTCGTACGGTCGCCTTCAGCCCCGACGGGCGGGTCCTCGCCACCGCCGGTGACGACATGACGATCCGGCTGTGGGATCCCGCCACGCGCAGGGCGATCGGCACGGCGCTCACCGGCCACGGCTGGACCGTGCACGCGCTGGCGTTCAACCCGGATGGCCGCACCCTCGCCAGCGGCGGGAGCGACGGGACGATCCGGCTCTGGGATCTCGCCGGTCGCCGTCAGTCGGGCCCGCCCCTCGCCGAGGGTCTCTCGACCGTCCTCAAGCTCGCCTTCAGCCCGGACGGACGGACTCTGGCCGCCGTCGACGGCGACTCCCTCCTGCTGTACGACGTGCGGACCCGCAGGGAGATCGGTCGTTTACGCGCCGGACGGGTCTTCGGCCTCGTCTTCGGCACCCGTCTGCTGGCCGCCGCGGGCGAGGACGGCGCCATCCGGTTCTGGGACCCGGCGACACGTCGCCCACTGGGCGGTCCCGTCGTCACCCACAGCCGGTACGTGCACGACCTGGCGTCGAGCCCGGACGGGAGGATCGTGGCCGCCGCCGGCGCCGATGGCGCGATCACCCTGTGGGACGCCCTGACGCACCGCCAGATGGGCCGGCCGCTGAGCGGGCACTCGGGGCAGGTCCTGCGGGTGGCCTTCAGCCCCGACGGCGGCACCCTGGCCAGCACCGGAACGGACGGCACGGTCAGGTTCTGGGACCTCGCGACCCTCCGGCAGGTCGGCCCGCCGATGACGGGCCACGGCGACACGCCGCTGGCGGTGGCCTTCAGCCCCGACGGCGAGCTCCTCGCGACCGTCGGCGGCAACGGGGTCGCCTCGCCCGCGCGGCAGGAGCCCGTCGGATGGTACGGAACCATCCCCGAAGGAGTCCCGGACGGTGTCGTGTTCCTCTGGGGAAGCGTGCCCACGGCCGACCCCGTGACCCGGCTGTGCGCCATGGCCGGGCGCGATCTCACCCAGGCCGAGTGGGACCTCTATCTCGGTGATTGGCCGCGCGAGCCGATCTGCTGATCAGAAGTCGATCCGCACGACGGCCCGCCTGAGTGTCGGCCTGCTCACCTCGGTGAACCCCGCGTCCAGGAAGACGTCACGGCTGCCGACGTGGAGCTCACCCCAGGTGATCTCGGCGCCCGGCCGGGTGATCATCGGGTACGCCTCAAGGGCCCCGGCTCCCCGCCTGCGGGCGAAGTCGATCGTGGCGCGCGCGAGCGCGTACGTCCCCCCGCGCCGGCGGAAGCCCTTGCGGGTGACGAAGCAGGTCACGGCCCAGACGCTGTCATCGGTCTCGTCCTCCTGCCGCCCGGTCCACGGCACACGGGTGCGGGTCAGCTGGGGATAGGCCGTCCGGGGCTCGACCGCGCACCATCCCACCGGCTCGTCGCCGAGGTAGGCGACGAGACCGCTGGTCGAGCGGGCCGCGGGCGTTCCGCAGGCGGTCTGCTCGCGCAGGCGCGCGGCGCGTTCCGCGGCGGGGACCGAGCCCCACTGGTAGGTGAAGATCTTGTAGCGCTGGCAGTGGCAGTCGATCGTGCCGAGGATCGCCTGCAGGTCGTCCCACGACGCCTCGTTCGCGGGAACGACGACGAGCCGGTCGACGGGGATCGGTTCCGTGCTGTCCTGCCTCATTCCGCCGGCTGGTCCTCTCCGACCAGGCCGTCGACGGACTCGCGGATGAGGTCGGCGTGCCCGAGGTGGCGGGCGTACTCCTCGATCATGTCGATCAGCAGGCGGCGCAGGCTGGGCGACTCGCCGCGTGAGTTGGTGTACGCCGCGAGCCGTCCGAGGCCGCCCTCGGCCAGTGCCTGCCGTACGCCGGCCCGGGAGCGGGCCACCGCGTCCTGCCACAACGTCGTCAACTGCTCGGGCGTGTCGCCGGCGGCCGTACGCCACTCCCAGTCGGGGTCGGCGTCGAAGTCGACCGTGTCCCACGGCGGCGACGGCGGCCGCCCGAACAGCTTCTGGGAGAACATGTCGTCCTCCACCAGGGCCAGGTGCTTGAGCAGCCCTCCCAGGGTCATGGACGACGCGGCGGCGGTCGCCCGCAGGCCCGCCGCGTCGAGCCCGCCGCACTTCCACGCGAACAGCCGGCGCTGGCGTTCCAGCGACCCGATGAGCGTGTCGATCTCGTCGCCCGCGACCGGCGGCTCACGAAGGACGTTCTCGGTCATGGCGGACAGGCTACGGTCATTTCCGGACGATCCCCTTCCGGAATCCGACGGGTTGCCGAATGACACGAGACGAGAGCCCCACCGCCCGGGCCCTCCTGCTCCTCGAACTGATCCAGAACAGTCCCGGCATCACCGCGGAACGGCTGGCCGGCCGGCTGGGTGTCTCCGAGCGGGCGGCCCGGCGCTACGTCGGCATCCTGCGCGAGGCCGGCATCCCGATCGAGTCCGAACGAGGCCCGCACGGGGGATACCGCGTCGGCCGGGGGCTCCGGCTGCCTCCCCTGATGTTCACACCGGCCGAGGCGCTCGGGCTGGTGATGGCCGTGCTGGACGGCCACCACGACGACGCGGCGGATCCGGCCGACCCCGTGGGCGTCGCGCTCGGCAAGATCCTGCGGGTGCTGCCCGAGGCGGTCGCGGAGCCGGCCGCCGCGGTGCGGAGCCTGAGCGCGAGACACCCCGAGCCCGGGGTCAGGACGCCCGGCCCGGAGACCACCGCCGCCCTCGCCCAGGCCTGCGCCGCGCAGCACCGGCTGCGGCTCGGATATCGCATCCGTCCCGGAGAGGAGCGGACCATGGAGGTCGACCCGTGGACCGTCGTCGTGCGACGCGGCCGGTGGTATCTCCTGTGCTGGTCGCACACGAAGAACGCCCGCCGGGTGCTCCGGGTGGACAAGGTGGCGGACGTCGAGGTTCTCGATGTCCCGGCCGTCCCTCCGGCCGATCTCGATCCGGCGGAGATGCTGGAAGACCACCTGTCGGCAGGCTGGCGGCACGAGGTGGAGGTCGTCGTCGACGCACCCGCCGAGGCCGTGGCCGAATGGATCCCGCGCAGCCTGGGCCGGCGCGAGCCGATCGACGCGACCACCACGCGCCTGGTCGGCAGCACGGACGAGCCGGACTGGTACGTCCGGCAGCTCACCGCGATCCGGGCGCCTTTCCGCATCGTCGGATCACGCGAACTGCGCGAGGCCGCCGAAGCCCTGGGGCGGCGCCTCCTGCACGCCGGGTCCTGAAACGCCGGGTCCTGGGAAGCGGGGCCCGGCCGGCTAGGCGGAGCATGTGGCCCAGAGTTCGGCCCAGCCCTCGTGCATGAAGTCGTCGTTCTGGAACCAGACCGCCTGCGAATGTTCGTCGGACTGGACCGACGTGATGCTGACGTTGGCGGGGCGCCGCCCGTCGGCACCGCTGAGGTGCGGGTGGCTGGGCGGGCAGGCCACCATGAGCAGGGCGTCGCCGCCCGGCGGGATCCTCGTGCTCTGCATGAACTCGAAGCCGGTCATGGGCTCGTGCCGCACGTTGGAGCAGAGCACCTCGATCTTCACCAGGATGGCGGACGCGTACTTGTCCGTCTTCGACTGCGAGTTGGCGAACGTCACCTTCACCTCGCGTCCGTTCACGGTGATGCCCTTGTAGTCCAGCTCACCCCCGTCCCAGGTGTCCTTGGCGACGGACGAGGTCCGGGTCGTCACCGGATACGGCTTCGTCGACGGACAGGTCCTCGACACGTAGACCGTCATCCCCGGCTGGACGGAGGTCGAGTTCGTCATGACCACGGTCTCCTCGGCGAAGGCCGGGGCGACGGGGACCGTGAGTGCGGCGGCGGCGGCGATCGCCGCGACCGCGCCCGTTCGCGTGAGCTTGCGCATGTGGTGTCTCTCCTCGTTCGTCAGGCGTGTCCTTGCGCCGACGACGCTAGAGAGACCGTCTTGACGTGGTCTCCATCGTGTCGTGTGGAGTGCTTGACGGGCACTTGGGGCCGCTGTCTCAGCCCGGCATCACGATGGTGGACAGGAGGCGCCGGGTGCGGCCCGGTGCGGGCTGGTTGGCGAGCCTGGCCAGGAGCACCTGTCGCAGGTCCCGCAGGAAGTCCTGGAACTCCTCGTCGCTGAGGTACATGGCCGCCTGCCGGAATCCCACGCCGTCGCGGCCGAGGTCGATGTCGTCCCGGGTGAGGTAGCGGTCGAAGTCGGCCAGGAGGAGCGCGACGAACGTCATGAACGCCTGGCGATGTTCCTCAGCGCCCAGCCCGGCCGCCTCCTGGGCGCCGACGTTCGCGTTGGCCGTACGCAGCCGGTAGGTCCGTTCGAAGGTGCCCCGCACCTTGCGCTCGGCCGCGACCTCCAGGACCTCGCCCTCGACCAGCGCCGCGACCTGCCTGTAGAGGGTCGCCGGCGGCACGTCGGGGAGCTCCGCGCGAAGGTCGGCCGTCGTCAGCGTCCGCTCGCCCAGGAGCGCCTGGACGATGCGCAGCCGGATGGGGTGCAGCAGCAGCTCGGCCGTCGTCATGATCCCACGTTCTCACATTTGACATCATTCTCACAATCGAGAACAATCATCCTCACCACAGCACGACTGCGAGGAAACGCCATGAGCACCGTGACCATCACCCCCGACGCCATCGAAGTCCGCCTCTCCGCCGTCGAGAAGGCCGCCGCTCTGCGCACCGACCTGCGTGTCCCGCGGGCGGCGGTGCGGTCCACCGAGATCGTGGACGACGCGCTCGGCGCGACCCGGGGCGTGCGCACCGGCCTCGGCCTGCCCGGGCACCGCAAGCTCGGCACCTGGCACAGCCGCGCGGGCAGGGAGTTCGTCGACGTGCGCAGCGGTCAGCCGGCGGTGCGGATCCACCTCGACGGGCACGGCTACGCCTCGCTGCTGCTGGGCGTGGACGACCCCCGCGCCGTGGTCGCCGCCCTCACCGGCGCCTGAGACAGGCCGGCGCGATGTGCGACATCGACCTCACCTTCACCTCGGCCGGCGAGCGGCTCGCCGCCACGCTGACCCTGCCCGCCGGCGACGGCCCCTTCCCGGCGGCGCTGCTGGTCCCCGGCTCGGGACCGGTGAACCGTGACTCCGACCATCGGCGGCTTCCCCTCGGGGTGACCCGTCAGCTGGCGGAGGCGCTGGCCGCCGCCGGGATCGCGTCACTCCGCTACGACAAGCGCGGGGTGGGGGCCAGCACCGGCGGTTTCCTGGCGGCCGGGTTCCGCGACAACATGGACGACGCCGCGGCCGCGCTGGCCGCGCTCCGCGACCGTCCGGAGATCGACTCCGGCCGCGTGGCGCTGGCGGGGCACAGCGAGGGCGCGCTGATCGCGACGAATCTCGCCGCCCACGACACCGCGGTGGCGGCGGTCGTGCTGCTGTCCGGCGCCGCCAAGATCGGTGCCGAGACACTGCGCTGGCAGGCCGCGCGTCTCGCGCCGACCATGCCGGCGTTCGTCCGCGCGGTGCTGCGCCTCACCCGCACCGACCTGGTCACCAAGGTGACCAAGAACCACGAGCGCATCCGCCGTACGACGACCGACGTCGCACGGATCGGCGGAGTCCGGGTGAACGCCCGCTGGACCCGCGAGTTCCTCGACTACGATCCGGCGGCCGACCTCGCCCTGATCAAGGCGCCGGTGCTGGCCGTCACGGGTGACAAGGACCTCCAGGTCGACCCCGGGGATCTCGCCCGCATGGCGGAGCTGGTGCCGGGACCGATCGAGACCCACCTGATCCCCGATCTCAGCCACATCCTGCGCAGGCAGCCGGGGACGCCGTCGCTGCGCGCGTACAAGCGTGAGGCGCGCGAGCCGATCGACGCGCAGGTGCGAGAGCTCGTCACCGGCTGGCTCACGCGTACGCTGTCGGCTCCGGTTCGCCCGTCGCAATCGTGACGCGTCACTTCTCCCGCCCGGGAAACGGTGGCAACTCGCCCAGGTCCGTGGTCTTCGGCGGGGTCTCCACTTGAGACGGTCGCGTGGGGGAGGGGATCCGCAGGACGATCTTCAGTACCTGCACCGCGCGGGTCTGACGCTTGGCCGACGGTGCCCAGATAGCGGTCAGACCGGCGGCCACGACGACCACGGCGACGGCGACGGGCACGATCGACGCCCCCATGCCCACGGTTTTGAAGAACTCGGTCACGAACGGCCTCCCGGGCAGCGCGAAGCTGACCAGAGGTCTCTCCCGCCCATCCTGTGGCCGGACCGGCGGCCCCGGGCTCTCACGCCGCGATGACGAGGCCGTCGCGAAGGGATACTCCCCTCTGTTCTCGCCGTAAGAGTAAGGGCGGTGCCGCTGGCGATCCAGGGACACTTCAGTCACCGCAGGCGGCGCGAGTTCTCCTGTGCCGCTTCTCGCCGGTCCCTGCCTTGTCTTTGTGACCCAAGTCACCCGATCTGGCCGTGAACTTCGGCGTCCGGAACAGTACCCATCACGATGGACTCGACGGATCTGGAGCTGTTGCGGCAGGTCACCAGGGGTGACGAGCACGCCTTCGAGCAGTTGTACGCCCGCCACGCCCGGGCGCTGCTGGCGTACGCGGAAGGGCTCCTCGGCGAGCGCGGGCCGGCCGAGGAGGCGCTCCAGGAGACGTTCATCGCGGTGTGGCGCGGCGCGGGCGCGTTCGAGGGGCGGTCGCAGGTGCGCACCTGGCTGTTCGGCATCTGCCGCCGCCAGGCGCTGAAGCGGATGCGCGGCCACCTGCCGGCGTCGCGGCCCCTCGACGACGCGCTCGACGTGCCGTCGCCGGAGCCGGGGCCGCAGGCGGTGGCGCTGGCGCGGGCGGACACGGCGGCGGTCGCCGCGGCGCTGCGGACACTGGCCCCGCTGCACCGCGAGGTCCTCGACCTCGCGTTCGCCGCGGAGATGTCCCACGCGGAGATCGCCGAGGTGCTGGGCGTTCCGCCCGGGACGGTGAAGAGCCGCCTGTTCAACGCCCGGGCCGCGCTGGCCCGCGCCCTGCCCGTCGAGGTCGAGGAGGCCGGCCGATGAACCATCCCACCGAGCTGCTGCCCGGCTACGCCGCCGGCGCCCTCGCGGACCCGGCGGCCGTGGAGGCCCATGTGCGGGCGTGCGCCGAGTGCGCGGCCGAGGCCGAGTCGTGGGGGAAGGTCCGCTCGGCCGTCGCCGGGCGGGCCGCCGCGGTGGCCGCACCCGCGCCGTCGATCTTCGCCGCGATCCGGGAGCGCGTCGGTGCGGCCGGGCCTTCGGCGACGGCCCGGCCGCACCCCATGCCTGAATACGCGGCGCCCAAAGACGCGGCGCCCAAATACGCGGCGCCCAAATACGCGGTGCCCAGGTACGCGGGCGAGGTGGGGCGGCGGCCGTGGCGTCGGGCCCTCGGCCTGCTGACCCGTCAGTGGACCCTGGTCAGGTGGCCGGTCTGGGTGGTGTCCGTGGCCGCGCTCGTGGTCGGCGGCGTGGTCGCCGCCCGGGTCTCGTCGGCGGGGCTGGCGCCGCAGGTGCTCGCCGCCGTGATCCCGCTCGCCGCGGCGCTCGCCGTTGCGGGGGCGTGCGGATCGGACCGGGAGCCGGTCGGCGAGCTGGTCGCCGCGACTCCCACATCGCCCAGGGTGGTGCTGCTCGCCCGGCTCACGCTGGTGCTCGGTGTGATCGGCGCGGGGAGCCTGCTCGTCACGCTCGCGCTCGCGCCGCTGGAGCCGGTCGCCGGTCTCCTCGGTCTCGCGGCGGCGTGGTTCGGCCCGCTGGTGCCGCTGTCCGCGCTCAGTTTCACGCTGTCGGTGCTGTGGCGGCCGTCGGTCGGCGTGGGGGCGGCCACGGCGCTGTGGCTGCTCCGGCTGCTCGCCATGACGGGCGCGCTCGACCGGGCGGTGGCGGCCGCGGTCGAGCGGCTGTGCACCCCCGGCGCCGGTGTCCTCATGGGCGCGGCCGCGCTCGTCGCGGTGGCGGTGCTGCTGTCGCCGCGCCTGCCTCGTCGGCGGACGAGTTTCTGAGCGGAACAAGATTTTGGTGAACCGTCCCGGCCCGCGCGGTACCCACTCACGTGAAATCAACGTCCTTGTGGCGGTACGAGGCCCGGCGCGCGGGATGGCCGGCCTGTCTGGCCGCTCCGGCGTCGCTGCTGGTGACCGTCGCCCTCGCGGTGGCGAGCGCCGGCTTCGGCGTGCCCCCGCCGTCCGTGCACGGAGTGCTCCTGTCGGGTGTCGAGGCGCTCGTCCCCCTGGCCGCGGCGATGGCGGCGGTCACGGTGGTCAGTGTGGACCGCTGCCGTGAACTGCAGCTCGCGCTCCCGGCCGCCTATCCGGGCACGCTCGGCCGCAGGCTCGGCGTCGTCGCGGGAATCGGCGCGGTGCTGTCGGTGCTCTTCTCGACCGTGCTGCGGCTGACCGGCGCGTGGACCGGGCCGCAGTCGCCCCTCGCGTCGGTCCTGGTCTGGGCGTCGCCGCTGCTGGGGCTCACCGGTCTGGCCCTGATCGTCGCCGTCCTGGGCCGCAGCGTCGTGCTCGCCACCACGACGGTCGCCGTGGTGTGGCTGTGCCAGCAGCTCTTCGCCGCTGCGCTGGCCGCCGGCGCCTGGTCGCGCCCGTTCTTCCTGTTCATGACCAGCCGGGCGGGGGTCGCCGACGGCTGGGGAACGAACCGCGCCGTGCTCGCGGCCTGCGGCGTCCTGTTCATCACGACCGCGCTCCTGCTGCTGCGCCGGCCGGAGCGACTCCTGACGGAGGAAGAGGTATGAGGTCGCGCTTGTCCGCCGTGTGCCGGTACGAGTTCCGCATGCAGATCCGCAAGCGGTCCCTGTGGGTGAGCACGGCCGGCCTGGCCGTGCTGATCGCCGTCGCGCAGGGCGACCGGGGGCCGCGTCACCTGCCGGCCGGCACGGGCGCCGCCGAGGTCATGGCCTCGTGGGCGCTGCTGTTCTCCATGCTGCTGCCGATCGGGTTCGGCATGGTGCTGGCCGACCGGCTGGTCCGCGACCAGCGGATCGGCGCCGCGTCGCTGCTCGCCAGCCTGCCCGCGCGCACGGGCGCGCTGGTCGCCGGGAAGTACGCCGGGTCCGTCGCCGCGACCTCGGTGCCCGGCCTGCTGGTGCTCCTCGTCGCCGCCGCCGGAGAGTTCGTCCACCGGGGCGATCTCGCGCTCTTCGGCTGGGCGGTCGCGGCGTTCGCCGTGGTGCTGCTGCCGGGCCTGGCCTTCGTGGCGGCCTTCGCGCTCGTCTGCCCGCTGGTCATCTCGGCGCCGCTGTTCCGGGTGCTGTTCGCGGGCTACTGGTTCTGGGGGAACATGCTCGGCCCCAACTACCTGCCGTCCTTGACGGGCACGCTGCTGACGCCGATCGGCGACTATCCGGCGAGCTGGCTCATCGGCGCAAAAGCCCTCTACGCGGGCGACTCCGGCTGGCTCTCGTTCCTGCGTCCCGAGCCGGGCGGCGGCGCGGCATTGCTCAGCGTCGTCCTGCTGATCGTGTTCGCCTCCCTGCCCCTCGCGTTCGCGGGCCCCCTGATGACCCGCCGTACGTCGTCCTGAAAGAGAAGGAAGACCATGGACATCATGATCAGCGGGCTGCGCAGGCGGTTCGGACGGGTCGAGGCGCTGCGCGGCGTCGATCTCGAGGTCCCCGGAGGGATGTTCGGCCTGCTGGGCACGAACGGCGCGGGCAAGACCACGCTGATGCGCATCCTGGCCGGGGTGCTGTCCCCGACCGGCGGGCGGGTGCTGGTCGGCGGCCACGACCTGACCACGCGGGCGGGACGGCTGGCCGTGCAGCGGCGGCTGGGCTACCTGCCGCAGGACCTCGGCCTCTATCCCGACCTCACGACCCAGGAGTTCCTGGACTACATCGGGCTGCTCAAGGGCCTGGACGACGACACGGCCCGGCGCCGCCAGATCGGCGAGCTGCTCGACATGGTGGGGCTGGCCGACGTCGCGGGCCGACGGCTCAAGGGCTTCTCCGGCGGCATGCGGCGGCGCGTCGGCATCGCCCAGGCCCTGCTCGGCGATCCCGCGCTGGTCGTCGTGGACGAGCCGACGGCCGGGCTCGACCCCGAGGAGCGCATCCGCTTCCGTACGCTCCTCGCCCAGATCGCGGGGCGCCGGACCGTGCTGCTGAGCACCCACATCGTGGAGGACGTGGCGCAGACCTGCCAGGAGGCCGCCGTCATGGCGGAGGGCCGGGTGGTGTTCACCGGCCCGGTGACCGGCATCGTCGACCGTGCCCAGGGCGCGACGTGGGAGGTCGTCACCCGTGGGACGCCCCCGGCCACCGGCGTGGTCGTGTCGGCGGTCGGCGGGCCCGACGGCACGCGCTACCGCGTGGTCAGCCAGGCCAGGCCGGACCCGGCGGCGGTCCCGGTCCAGCCGTCGCTGGAGGAGGGCTACGTCGCACTCATGCGCGAGGGCGTCCCGGGCTGAGCCGCTCAGTCGCGCAGGCCCGCGAACAGGTCGTCCTCGTGGGCCGGCGCGTCCACCCGGCAGGTCTTCCGGATGAAGTACTCGCGCGAGAAGACCTGGTGCGTGGTCTCCGGCGGCATCCTCAGGAAGGGGATGTTCTCGCCCTGGCTCGCGTGCGCCTGCAGGGCCTTCAGCTTGTTCTCCACGTACGGCGAGACGTCCACGATGCTGGTGATCAGCTCGTCGGGCGTGCCGAAGTCGTCGGGAAGCTCGAAGTCGTCCGGCGTCATGCCGTTGGCCCGCATGAACTCGAACATCTGCCGGATGCCCTCGCGCGGCACGGCGGTGTAGTAGAGCTTGTCGGGAATGCCGGTCATCTCGGCCGCCGCGACCGCGATGCGGTGGGCCTGGATGTGGTCGGGGTGCCCGTAGTTGCCGTTCTCGTCGTAGGTGACGATCACCTGCGGGCGGTAGCGCTCCATCAGCTCGGCGAGCCGGGCGGCGGCCGTCTCGACCGGGACGTTGGCGAACGCGTCGGAGTGACCGTTGCCCTCCCAGCCGTCCATGCCGGAGTCGCGGTAGCCGAGCAGCTCCAGGTGGGAGATGCCGAGGTGGGCGACCGACTCGCTCAGCTCGGCCAGCCGCCGCTCGGCGACGGCGGCGTCGTCGTGGCCGGGCTCGCCCGGCTTCACCCCGCCGGGGCCGTCCCCCTGCTCCCCGTTGGTGCAGGTCACCAGCACCGTACGGACGCCCTCGGCGGTGTATCTCGCGAGGATGCCGCCGGTGCCGATCACCTCGTCGTCGGGGTGGGCGTGCACGGCCATCAGGGTGAGCTCTCGGTCCATTCGATTCCCCCGGGTGTCGTTTACCGTCACCCCGACGACCCTATATCGCCCCTTGATCCCGCGAGGGGACGCCGCTGACCGCCGGCGAGGGGGCCGGGGTCATGCGGGTGGACACCAGCCACCAGATGACCAGCTGCAGCACGGCCAGCACCAGGGCGAAGGGCGGCAGCGTCCAGGCGCCGACCCCCTGGGCGATCGCCCCGGCGAGCCAGGGGAACACCGCGCCGCCGACCACCGACACCCCGTTGATCAGCCCGATCGCGGTGGGCACCAGCCGGGCCACGGTGAGCCGCGGCGCCACGGCCATCGTGGTGGGGAAGACCGGCCCGAGCCAGAAGCCGAGCAGCACGAAGCTGATGCTGGCCATGACGGCGCCCGGCACGAGCCAGGCCATCGCCGTGCTGATGGTGACCCCGGCCAGGCAGACGAAGGTCATCCCGGTCGCGGTCAGGCCGAGCCTGGTGGCGATCGGGCTGATCAGGAAGCGGCCCAGGGTGAGCCCGAGCCAGTAACCGGAGACGGTGTAGCCGGCCAGCAGGTCGCTCTGCCCGTGCTCGTCGACCAGGAAGCTGAACCCCCAGTTGCCCACGCTGATCTCGAGGCCGACGTACACGGCGAGGAACACCGCGCCCAGCACGACGGCGGGCTGCCGCGAGGCGGTGGCCAGCAGCCCGCCGGTCGCGGGCCCGGCGTGTTCCCCCGCGGGCGCCGCCGGCGGCGGGGCCTCGCGGGCGGGCAGGGTCAGATAGAAGCCGATCAGCAGCGGCAGGCAGACCAGGGCCAGGACCAGCCACACGGCCGTCCAGGGCAGGAAGGTCAGGATCCCGGTGGCCAGCAGCGGCCCGAGCAGCGCGCCGACGCCGAAGAACGCGTGCAGGCGGTTGAGCAGCGTCGTCGCCCCGGGCAGGTCGGTGAGGTAGGCGTTCAGCACCGATTCGAAGATGCCCGTGCCGTACCCGGCCACGATCTGGGCCACCAGGAAGGCCAGGAACGGCGGGCGCACGGCCGTGAAGAGACCGGCCAGCGCGAACGTGCCGCCGCCGAGGATGAGCGAGGCCCGGATCCCGAGGCGATGGATCAGCGGGCCCGCGGTCGAGCCGGACAGCATGAACCCGGCGGAGAAGGCGAAGAACTGGGTGCCGATCGTGGCCTTGTCGAGGCCGTAGTCGTCCATCTGCGCCGGCAGCAGCACCCCGCCCACGCCGGAGCTGAGACCGACCAGGATGAAGGTGACATAGGAGAGCGCGACCGGCGCCCAGAATTCGCGCCGCAGTGCGGACACCCGACCTCCCGCGTACGAGCAGCCCTCCGGCCACCCGGCATGCGGGATCGGCCGTATCCGTGATCAACGGTGATCCCGTTTTCGGCGTCATGCTACTTGGAGTGCCTGATGCTCCCATAGGGGTTTTGGGTGGCTATCGTGACGATGTGACGGATCATGCGTCGGTTCAGGCGAACGGCGTTCGCATCGCGTACCGGACTTACGGGACGGACGGCGGCGTGCCGCTGGTCCTGCTGCACGGGCTGGGCGAGGGCATGGCCGACTGGGCGGGCGTCGCGCCGGTTCTGGCCGCCCACCGGCACGTGTACGCCCTCGACCTGCGCGGCCACGGCGCCAGCGGACGGCCGGGGACCTACGGGCTTGAACTCATGCGCGACGACGTCCTCGCCTTCCTCGACGCGCTGTCGCTCGGGACGGTGGACGTGATCGGGCACTCGATGGGCGGTCTCGTGGCCTACCTGCTCGCCGCCGAGCGGCCGGACCGGGTGCGGACGCTGATCCTGGAGGACGTCCCGATCCCCGTGCCGCGTGAGCCGCCCCCGCTCGTACGCCCGGAGGGGCCCCTGCCGTTCGACTGGGCGATGGTCACGGCGATCAGGCCCGAGATCGACCGGCCCGACCCGGCGTGGCTGGAGCGGCTGGGCCGGATCACCGCGCGCACGCTCGTGATCGGCGGCGGACCGGACAGCCACATCCCCCAGGATCGGGTCGCCGAGATGGCCCGCCGCGTCCCCGGCGCCGCGCACGTCACGATCCCGGCCGGGCACCTGGTGCACGAGAACGCGCCCGGCGCCTTCGTCCGCGAGGTGCTGGCCTTCCTCGGTTAGAGCCTGGACGGGAGCCCGAAGACGGTGAACAGGCCGGGACTCCCGAACACGACGTTCCGCGCGATGCCGTCCTTGCCGATCGTGAGGACCCGGAGTGAGTGGGCCCGCAGGACGCCGTCGCCGCCGTCGGCGTACGCGGCGAGTGCGGCCTGACCGTTGGCCCGCGCCGGCACCATCCGCCAGGGGCCGCGCCGGGCGCGGGCACGTAGTGCGGACGTACCCGTCGGGGTCGTCCTTGCGCACCACGCGGCGCCGGCTGTCGCCGAGACGCAGCAGCGCCTCCTGCACGAGGTCCGCCGCGTCGTCCGCGTCGCCGGTCAGCACGTACGCGTAGCGGTACAGCGCTCCGCCGCGCGTCCGGACGAAATCGTCGAAGGTGTCGTCCACGATTCCAGGGACGCCGCAGCCGCCGCGCACGGTGCATCCTGCGGTGTTGCGTCTCCTGCGGACGTCCTTTGCCGTGGCGGCGCTACCGTGGGTGTACGCCCTGGGGGTGATCCGCATGCCTGACGGCCGGCAGCTCGCGGACCGCGTGCTGAACGCGGTGAACGGCCATGACCTGGATCGGCTGTCGGCGTGCTACGACGACGACGCCGTCCTGTCCACCCCGCTTGGAGACAACGTGGGGCGCGAGCAGATCGTCCGATACTGGGAGAACCTGTTCAAGGGCTTCACCGACATGGCCATGACGGTCTGGAACAGGGTGGAGTACGCCGATCCGGGCTTCAGCGAGTGGACGATGACAGGCACGCACACCGGGCCCTTCCCCCTGCCCGACGGCGGTGTCGCGAGTGCGAGCGGCCGGCGGATCACGGTCCGCGGCTGTGGGGCGTGCTACGCGAAGGACGGGCTCGTCATCGCCCACCGGGACTATTTCGATCTGCTGGAGCTGTACTCCCAGCTCGGGTTCTCACTCGTCCGCGGGTAACCACCCCCCGCTTTCGGGTGATTTGTGGTGGTTTACGTAGCCTGAAGGTCTGGGAGAGGGGAGGCGTCATGCCCGATCCAGCGGACGCGACCGTGTTCTTCGTGGGAAACGCCACCATGATCATCCGTTCTCACGGGTTCACCCTGCTGACGGATCCGAACTTCCTGCACCAGGGGCAGCGAGCCCATCTCGGCTGGGGGCTGAGCACCCGCCGCCGCACCGAGCCCGCGATGAAGGTCACCGAGCTTCCACCGCTGGACCTGGTCGTGCTGTCGCACATGCACGGCGACCACTGGGACAGGATCGCCAGGAACGGCCTCGACAAGGACCTGCCGATCGTCACCACCCGCCATGCGGCGGCCCGGCTCCGCCGCCAGGGGTTCTACCACGCCGTCGGACTGGAGTCGTGGGAGTACCACCACGAGCGCCACGGGGACGGCACGCTCACGGTGACGGCCACACCCGCACGACACGCGCCGGGCCCGGCGAACTCGCTGATGCCGCCGGTGATGGGGAGCGTGCTCGACTTCGCCCACGCCGGCGAGGTGGACCTGCGCCTGCACATCAGCGGCGACACGATCATGGACGACTGTCTGTCGGAGATCCCGCGCCGCTTCCCGGACATCGACGTCGGCATCGTCCACCTCGGCGGCACGCGGATCCTCGGCCTCGCGGTGACGATGGACGGCGCGCAGGGGGTGGAGTGGCTCAGGCTAATGCAGCCGGAGTCGGCCCTGCCCGTCCACTACGACGACTACGCGGCGTTCGCCTCTCCACTGAGGGACTTCCAGCAGCACGTCCGGGACGCCGGGCTGTCGCACCTGGTCCACTACCTCATGCGCGGCGAGACCTACCGCCTCCCTGTACGGCAGCCCGGCGTACGGCCGCGCCGGCACGTCCCCGGGTTGGGCTGACACGAGGTAGTCAAAAAGAAACCGTCCTATTGACACCCCCTGCGGCAAGGGTGTTGCATCTTAATTCAAGCTTCAAAGCTTGCGTGAAGCGCTGGACACCGGCACGCGGCGCCCCCAGGCCGGCGGGCGGCGCGGGCCGGAGATCCTGCTGGCATCCCCCCACCAACCGGAGATCTCCATGCGCAAACCCCGGCTCCTCATCATGGCCACGGCCATGGTCGTCAGCCTGACCGGCGGTCTGGTGGCCGGCGCGGGCGCCGACCGCGCCGAGGCCGCCATCGGCCCCGTCACCTGGTCGGACGAGTTCAACGCCGCGGCGGGAACGCCGATCGACGGCGCCAAGTGGAAGTTCGACGTGGGCGGCAGCGGCTGGGGCAACAACGAGTTGCAGTACTACACGAACTCCACCCGCAACGTGTACCACGACGGGCAGGGACACCTGGCCATCACCGCCCGGCGGGAGAACCCGTCCAACTACCAGTGCCACTACGGCACCTGTCAGTACACCTCGGGCCGCATCCTGACCGCCGACAAGTTCAGCCAGGCGTACGGCCGCTTCGAGGCGAGCATCAAGATTCCCAAGGGGCAGGGCATCTGGCCGGCCTTCTGGATGCTCGGCGGCGGCAACTGGCCGAACACCGGCGAGATCGACATCATGGAGAACGTCGGCAAGGCGCCCAACACCGTCTACGGCACGGTGCACGGCCCCGGTTACTCCGGTGGCGGCGGCGTGGGCGGCAACCGGACGATCGGCGCGCCGCTCGGCGACGCCTTCCACACCTACCGGGTCGACTGGTCGCCGAACCTCATCGTCTGGTACCTCGACGGCTCGGAGTACTTCCGCGTCACGCCGGCCGACATCCGCGGCAACCAGTGGGTGTTCGACCACCCGTTCTTCATGATCCTGAACGTCGCTGTCGGCGGCAACTGGCCGGGCAACCCCGACTCCACCACGTCGTTCCCGCAGACCATGCTGGTCGACTGGGTCCGCGTCTCCGCGTGGACCAGCGACGGGGGAGGCGGGACCGGGAGCGCGCTGAAGTCCAGCCTGAACGGCCGCTGCGTCGACATCCCGGGCGCCAATCCCGTCGACGGCGCCCGGCTGCAGATGTACGACTGCAACGGCACCGCCGCCCAGCAGTGGACGATCAACGGTGACGGCACGGTCCGCGCGATGGGCAAGTGCATGGACGCCGCGGCGGCCGGCACCGCCAACGGCACGCCGATCCAGCTCTACACGTGCAACGGCACCGGTGCCCAGCGCTTCACGCTCAGCCCGGCCGGCGACCTCGTCAACATCCCCGCGAACCGATGCGTGGACATCGCGGACGTGAACCCGGCCAATGGCGCACGCCTCCAACTGTGGGACTGCACCGGCGGGGCCAACCAGAAGTGGACCCGCGGCTGACGACCGTCTGACCGGCGTGAAGGGCTCCCGCCTCTCACGCCGGTCACGGCCGTCTCCGGCGTACGGCGAGGGCGATCACCAGGTACGGCGCCGCCGCGACGGCGAACAGCGGTCCGGGGCCGGTCCACGCCGACCCGGCCGCGTAACCGCCGTAGACCGTCAGGGCGACGATCTCGGTGCCGACCCCGGCCATCGACGTGACCGTGGCCCGCGCGCCGTCCGAGATCCCCTCCTGCAGCCTCGCCTCCAGTGCCGCCGTCGCCCACTGGAACAGGCCGAAGGCCACGGCCACCAGCGTGAGCGCCTCAGGCCGGCCCGCGGACGCTCCGACGGCGCCGGCCGCCATGCAGACGGCGGCGGTCACCAGGGCCGGCGCGAGGACGCCCCGCCCCCGCCCGGCGAACCACCCGCCGACCATGCCGCCCGCGCTCACCAGCAGGACGAGCAGGGGAACCCGCCCGGTGGGCACCCCCGTCGCCTCCGCGAGCAGGGGGACGTACTCGTCCATCGCCCCCGCGACCGACGTCGCCGACAGGACCACGATCGCGCGGCGGACCGCGGGACCCGCGCGCACCTGGGCCAGGCCGTCGCGCAGGACGGCGAAGTATCCACCGGCGCCGCCCGACCGGTCGCGGTCGCCGCGCGACTCGGGGAACGACAGCCCCACGGCGGCTCCGAGCAGCGTCACTAGCACGCTGGCCAGGCCCGCCGCGCGCATGCCGCCCACGGCGAGCACGGGCCCCGCCAGCGCGGTCGCGGCCATCACCGCCGTCGTGCCGAGGGCGGCCGCCCGTCCGGCGAGCGACGGGAAGCGGCCGGTCGCACCCGACCGGCCGAGTTCCTCGTACACCAGGGCCTGGAGCGTGCCCGAACGCAGGGAGCCGCCGGCGCCCCACAGCACGAAGCCCAGCGCGAACGACCAGTAGGAGGGGGCGAGCGTCCACAGGGCGTACCCCGTGCCCGTCAGGAGGGGCGCGACGGCGAGCAGCGATCTCCGCGAGACGAGGTCGGCCCACACACCGGACGGGACCTCCAGCACGAAGCCGGTGACGGACCAGATCACGAACAGCGAGGAGATCTGGGCGGGGGAGAGCCCGTTCTCGGCGAACAGCAGGGCGTACACCGGATAGAGGACGACGAAGTCCTCCAGGAACGCGTACGCGTACAGGCGGGCCGCGAGGGCCCGTTCAGGTGAGCGTCAATGTCGCCATTTCACGTTTCGCACCCTACGCGGCCGACGATCTCCGCGCATCGGGCTTTTCGGTGGCTCGGGGGCGTACGGGCTTGAGGTTCGGCGGGTCACGGGCCCGAGGCTGACGTGGTCGCCACACGGGCTCACAGACTCACGGGCTCACGGCGAGGAGCAGGAAGGCGGCGAGCAGCGTGAGGTGCACGCCCCCCTGCAGGACGGTGGCCCGGCCGGGCACCACGGTCAGCGTCGCCACGACGATCGTCAGCCCGAGCAGCACGATGTGCGTCGCGTCGAGTCCGAGCAGCAGCGGCCCTTTCACCCACAGCGACGCCGCGGCGATTGTCGGAATGGTGAGCCCGATGCTGGCCATCGCCGAGCCGAAGGCGAGGTTCAGGCTGACCTGGACCCGCGCGCGCCGGGCCGCGCGTACGGCGGCGAGCGTCTCCGGCAGCAGCACCAGCAGCGCGATCACGACGCCCACCACCGCCTGTGGCAGGCTGGCGACGCGCACGGCCGCCTCGATGGCGGGCGACTCGACCTTCGCCAGGCCGACCACCGCGACGAGCGCGGTCAGCAGCAACGCCAGGCTGCCGGTGGCCGCCCGCGTGGTCGGCGCGCCGGCGTGCCCGTCCGCGGCATCGCCGCCGGGCTCCACCGGCACGAAGTACTCGCGGTGCCGTACGGCCTGGGTGAGCACGAACAGGCCGTACAACGCGAGCGAGGCGAACGAGGCGAACGCGAGCTGGGCCGGGGAGAAGGCGGGTCCGGTCTTGCTGGTGGTGAACGTCGGCAGGACGAGGCTCAGCGTCGCCAGGGTGGCGACGGTGGCGAGCGCGCCTCCCGTGCCCTCCGCGTTGAACACCGCCACCCGCCGCCGCAGCGCCGCGACGAGCAGCGACAGGCCGGCGATCCCGTTGCACGTGATCATCACGGCGGCGAACACCGTGTCGCGGGCGAGCGACGCCGCGGCCGGCCCGCCCGACACGGTGAGGCTGAGGATCAGCGCCACCTCGATCACCGTGACCGCCACGGCGAGCACGAGCGAGCCGAACGGCTCACCCACGCGATGGGCGATGACTTCGGCGTGGTGCACGGCCGCGAGCACCGAACTCGCGAGGAAGAGCGCGGCGATCACCACGACGACGGGTGGAATGCTCCGTCCCCACGCCAGCGCGAGCACCGCCACGGCGAGGATCGGAACGGTCACGGTCCAGGTGGCGGCCATTCGGCGGTAGCGCAGGCTCACAGGGTTCTTTCTGCCCAGAATGGGACGAAAGGCATAAAGGACCCTAGAGCTGCTTGAGCAGCCAGCGCGGGCCGGCCACCAGGGCGCCGAGGGCCGTCACCCGCTCGCGCAGCCCCCGGTCGGCGGTGACGACGAGGGCGGTCTCCCATGACCGCACGTCGCGCACGGCGTCCACGATCGCGTCGTCCCCGCTGCCGCCGGCGACCACGACCGTCAGGTCACCGGTCACCGGCCCCGGGTCGGCGGCGCCGGCCGCCGCCCCTTCGAGCACCGCGACCATGCGCGGGAACCACCGGGACAGCGCGGGAACGCCCTCCGGCATCTCGCCGAGGCCCTGCCCGCAGAGCGGGATCAGCTCGTTGAGCAGGCGGTTCGCGGCGCCGGCACGGTCGTTCCACCAGCCGTGCTCGGCGCGCGCGCCGACGATGTTGGCCATGTCGAGGACGACGACCACCGGGCTCAGCGCGGGCCGGATCCTCGGCCACGAGTCGGCGAAGCCCGGATGAAGCTCCTTCAACGCGACCTCGTCGGCCGCCACCCAGCGCATGTCGGCGCTCTCGCCGTTGGCGGGCGCGGCGTCGAGC
>NZ_JBFAOO010000101.1:0-26857 GCF_040675265.1 Microbispora sp. NPDC049633 | reverse complement strand
CCGGAGTCGGGTGGCACGAGCGGCGGCACCGGTGGCGGCGGAGTCACCGGGCCACCCGTCCGGGGCGACGGGACGGACGCCGGTGGGGATTCCCGCCGCGCGGCCGGGGCGGGGGCGGTGTTCACGGGAGCGGCGAGCGGCATGCCGAACGACGAGGGGGGCCGGTGTGCCGGCCGCTGCGCCCGGGCGGGGGCCGGCCTGTTCAGCGCGTCCAGGAGCCGCTGCCTGGTCTCGGTCGTGAGGTCGGCCACCGGGGGACGGGAGAGAATCTGCGGAACGGTGTATCGGATGTTGATGGGCCGCTTGCACACCACGCAGGTCACGATGTGCCGGAGCAGCGCCGTACGTGCGGCCCCGAAGTCGGCCGCCTCGCCGTGCTCGTCGGGGAACACGGCGGCGGCCAGCGGACCCAACTCCGGGCAGATCGGACGACCCCGGGCGAGGCCGTCCAGGCCGCTGACGAGGATCTCCACCACGTCCTGGGTACGCGCGATCAGCCTGCCGGCCTCCTTGGCCGGCAGGGCGAGCACGTACACGAGATCCCGCAGCGGGAGTTCGTGACGGTAGAGCAGGCGCAGCGCCTCGGCGCCCAGCGGATCCGCCAGGCTCCACGCACGCCGCACCGCCCGGGGGTCGGGTCCGCCGGAACCGGGCCCGGGCAGGAATCCCCGCCCCGGGCCGGTGGCGCACTCACGGCGCAGCGCGGACAGCAGCCAGGCCCGGTCTGAAACGTTCCCGGGCAGTTCGCGGGCGGCGCACGACTCCAGCGCGGCGATCACCGCCGCGAGCATGGGGGCGGGCTCGAGGTGGCAGGAGGCGTAGTCGACGAGGTGGGCGCCGTGCTCGTCAACCCATGCCATCCCCCGGCCGGGGTCGAGCGTCACATCCCCGGCGGGCGGGTTCATGCGCACCGGAACAGGGTGAGGAGGGTGGCGACGGCGGCATGTTCGGCCAGAGCATCACTGTGACTTAGGCGTCGCACTTGCCTAACAGGAAATCTTGATGCATACCGATACATAGAACGAGATCTTAGACTGACTGCGATGTGTTGGGAAGGAAAAGAACCATAGAAATCACGAGTTGAGGATAAGCCGCAAATAACACCGATATGGTCATCCGAAAGGGACCCAGAAGAGGTGCCCGTTATCTTCTCTCCGCTTGTCTGGAGAAGTGCCGGATTCCACCTGGTTCGACCGTCTCGCCAGCCGGATGACCTGGTGTTTCATTCTGCTTTCACAACATCGGACGCGTCCAGTGGCGCACGGGTTCCCATGCCCGTCTTTCCCCGGCCACCCGATAGACACATCCGATGTGAATAGCCTTCATATACCCGGGGAATAACCAGGGTTCCGCACTTTTCCGGCATTACAGCATGCGTACGACCGGTCTCGGGGTGAAGCAGCCCCGGCCGCCCGGCGAAACGATCTCGCGATTTACCCGCGAGCCGCAACCGCGGGCGGGATCGGCCGCGAAGAGGTACGCGTGGAGACCGTCGTCGTGCTGTTCAACCGGGACCTGCGAATTCACGATCACCCGGCGCTCTGCGAGGCGTCCGCCGTGGCCCGGCACGTCGTTCCGATGTTCGTGTTCGACTCCGCGATCGCCGCCCGGCATCGCCGCGACTTCCTCCACGCGTCGCTCCACGACCTGCGGGCGTCCCTGCGCTCGCTCGGCGGCGACCTCGTCGTACGGCACGGCGATCCCGTGGCCCAGGCCGTACGCACGGCCGGAGAGACGGGCGCGTCGGCGATCTGGGCGAGTGAGGACGTCAGCCCGCTGGCGCGGCGCCGGGAGCGGCGCCTCGCGGACGAGTGCCGGGCCCACCGGCTGGAGTTCCGCCTCTTCCCCGGCGTGACCGTGGTGCCCCCCGGCGCACTGCGGCCCGGCGGCGGGAGCCACTACCGGGTCTTCTCGCCGTACTGGCGTGCCTGGTCGGGCACCGCGAAACGGCCGCTCCTCGGCGCGCCCCACCGCATGCGCCTGCCGCCCGGCATCGACCCCGGCGTCCTTCCCGAGGCGTCCCCCGAGCCGTACGGGATCGTGCGGGGCGGGGAGAGCGAGGCGCGGCGGCGGCTGCGGCAGTGGGTGAGCGACGGCCTCGCCGCCTACGCCGAGACGCGCGACCGGATGGCGGGGCGCACCTCGATGCTCAGCGCCTATCTCCACTTCGGCTGCGTGTCGCCCCTGGAGGTGGTGGACCGCTCCTGCGAACGGCCGGGCGGCGAGGAGTACGTCAGGCAGCTGTGCTGGCGCGACTTCCACTACCAGGTGGTGAACGCCTTCCCCGAGATGGGCCGGCGCGACTACCGGCCGGGAGACGTGGAGTGGCGGCGCGACGAGGAGACGGAGGCCGCCTGGCGGGAGGGCCTGACCGGGGTTCCCATCGTGGACGCGGGCATGCGCCAGCTTCTCGCCGAAGGCTGGATGCACAACCGGGTGCGCCTGGTGACCGGCTCCTACCTGACCAAGCGGCTCGGCATCGACTGGCGGGCCGGGCTCGAACACTTCGCCGAATGGCTGCTCGACGGCGACATGCCCAACAACTGCGGCAACTGGCAGTGGGTCGCCGGGACGGGCAACGACACCCGGCCCTACCGCAAACTCAACCCACTCCGGCAGGCCAAGAAGTTCGACCCCGAGGGCGAGTACGTGCGGCGCTATGTCCCCGAGCTGGCGTCCCTTCCCGGCGACCTCGTCCACGAGCCGTGGAAGGCCCGCGGCCCGATCCCCGGCTACCCCGCCTCGCCTCTCGGCGGCGAGCTCAGGGGCTGACCCCGCCGGACCCGTCAGACGGACCGGCGGTGGACCTCGTCCACCCGCTCGGTGAGGCCCCTGCGGTCGAGGTGCTCCAGCAGCGGCACCGCGACCCTGCGGCTGGTGCCGAGCGCGCTCCTGGCCTGGCTGACCGTGAACGGCTGCGGCAGCCGGGCCAGCAGCGCCGCCGCCCGCGCGTCGGCCCCGGGCGCGAGCACGACGCCCTCGGCCACACGCAGCAGCGCCCCGGCGCGTACGGCGGCGGCGAGCTCGCGCGGCCCGAGCCCCAGCTCGGTCAGCCGCCCGGCCTCCGGCGCCTGGAACGGAGCCCCGGCCAGGTCGTCCAGCAGGGTCCGCACCGCGCGGGCGACCGGAGCGGGCAGCCCCGCGATGCCCGCGGGGGCGCGGCCCGTCGTGCTGATCCGCCCGTCGGCCACCGTCAGCGGCGGCCGTACGAGCGCCGCCACGAGCCTGCGGTCGGGCAGGCCGAGCTCGTGGCGGGCGGCCTCCACCGGCATCCCGGGCTCCAGCGGGTGATCGGCGGCGTACCGCCGTACGACCTCCGGGAGCCGGGCGGACAGCGCCGACCAGTGATCGGGGTCGGCGTGCCAGCCGGCGGCCACCGGCCGTCCCCCGGGCGGGCAGCCCATCGCGACCAGCTCGCCCTCGCGCAGCAGCAGGTGCGTACGCAGCAGGGAGGCGGCGTCCGCCGACGCGTCCGCCAGCCCCCTGGCCCGCTCCCTGGCCGCCCCCCGGCGGCGCAGCTCCGGGGGCCGCACGTCCAGCACGGTCGCCCGCGCGAGCACCCGCAGCTCGCCGTGCCCGCGGCCCGGGTCCCGCAGCAGCAGCGTGTCTCCCAGGTGCAGGGGAAGCGGCCGGGCCAGGCGCAGCCGGGCCGCCGCCCCCTCGGCCTCGGCGCCGAGCGAACGCACCTCGCACGGCACCGACGCCGAGCCGATGTGGGCGGTGAGCCGCGCGGGAAGCGGCCCGCGGGCGCCCACCTCCATCGTCACGCGCACGTCGGCCAGGTCCGTCGTCGTCCAGGCGCCGGGCGTGACGAGGGCGCGCCCGCGTTCCGGCGCGATCCGCCCGCGCAGGTTGAGCGCCACCCTCGCGACACCGGTGACCGACTCGACGTGCTCCTTCAGCGACTCCAGGGCGCGCACCCGCACCGGTTCGCCGTCCAGCTCCAGCTCGTCGCCGACCTCGACGCGCCCGGCGGGCAGTGTGCCGGTCACGACGGTCCCGCTGCCGCGCACGCTGAACGCCCGGTCGATCCACAGCCGCACGGGAGCGTGCGGATCGGGCGCGGGCAGCGCCGCCACCAGCCGGTCGAGGGCGGCGCGCAGCCCGTCCAGGCCCTCGCCGGTGCGCCCGCTCACCGCCAGGGCCTCCATCGGGCCCAGCCCGGCCTCCGCCAGCCGGTCACGCGCGTCCTCCAGCGCGGGCGCGGGGTCGGCGAGGTCCGCGCGGGTGACGGCGAGCAGGCCGTGCCGTACGCCGAGGGTGCGCAGCGCGACCAGGTGCTCCTCCGACTGGGGCATCCACCCCTCGTCGGCGGCGACGACGAACATCACGGCGGGCACCGGGCCGACCCCGGCGAGCATCGTGCCGAGGAACCGCTCGTGGCCGGGCACGTCGACGAACGCCACCCGCTCCCCGGAGGGCAGTGCCGTCCAGGCGTAGCCCAGCTCGATCGTGAGGCCGCGCCGCCGCTCCTCCTCCAGCCGGTCGGGCTCCATCCCGGTCAGCGCACGCACCAGCGTCGACTTGCCGTGATCGACGTGCCCCGCCGTGGCCACGACGTGCATCAGCCGGCCACCCTCAGGACGGCCTGCAGGACCTCGCCGTCCCGCTCCGGCGGCACGGCGCGCAGGTCGAGCAGCAGACGGCCGCCCTCGACCCGGCCGACGACCGGCGGCTCGCCTAGCCGCAGCGGTACGGCAAGCCGCTCCGGCAGGCTCACGGCCACGCTCGGGAGGCGCACGCCGGGGGCCCCGCCCCCGCCCACGGTGGCGTCCGCGTGCACGGCCGCCGCGTCCACACGCGCCTGGCACATCGCCTTCGCCAGCGCCTCGGCCCGCTCGCCGAGGATGAGCGGATCGGCGTGGAGAGCCTGCCGTACGGGGGGCTCCGGGCCCCGCAGCGTCGCCTCGAGCGCGGCCAGCGTCAGCTTGTCCACCCGCAGCGCCCGCGCGAGTGGGTGCCGCCTGAGCCGTTCGACGAGGTCGCGGCGGCCGAGCAGGAGTCCCGCCTGCGGGCCGCCGAGCAGCTTGTCACCGCTCGCGGTGACCAGGTCGGCGCCGGCCCGCAGCACGCTCGTCGCGTCGGGCTCCTCGGGCAGCAGCGGATCGCGGTCGAGCAGGCCGGACCCGATGTCGACGACCACGGGCACGCGCAGCCCGGTCAGCTCGGCCACCTCGACCGAGCCGGTGAAGCCCTCGACGCGGAAGTTCGACGGGTGGACCTTGAGCACGAACCCCGTCTGCGGCCCGATCACGTCCCGGTAGTCGGCCAGGGCGGTGCGGTTGGTCGTGCCCACCTCCCGCAGGCGCGCGCCGGTGGACACGAGCAGGTCGGGAATGCGGAAACCGTCGCCGATCTCGACCAGCTCACCCCTGCTGATCACGATCTCCCGCCCGGCCGCGAGCGCGGTGGCGGCCAGCACGAGGGCGGCGGCGTTGTTGTTGACCACGTGCACGCCCTCGGCGGCGGGCACGGCCGACGCGAGCGCCTCGACCGCGCCGCGCCCACGGCGCGCCCGTGCCCCCGTGACCAGATCGAATTCCACGTCCGTCGCTCCCGCCGCCACCGTCACCGCCTCGACGGCGGCCGGGGACAGCGGCGCACGGCCCAGGTTCGTGTGGAGCAGCACCCCGGTCATGTTGAGCACAGGACGCAGACTCGTGGCGTGACGCGGCAGCGCCGCCAGCGCGACCTCGACGACGTCCTCCGGTTCGATCTCGCCCTGCCGCACCCGCTGCTGCGCCCGCGCGACCGCGTCCTTGACCGCCGGGCGGCCGAGCCGTTCGACGGCGGCGGCCAGCCGCGGATCGGCCAGCACGGCGTCGGTGCGCGGCACCCGCCTCCGTGGATCCACACTTCAAATTACAGCGACGGCGCACGGCCGCCCCGCAGGGCGGTGCCGTGCGCCGTCGGGGCGCGCCGGCCGGGGGCACGACGGCGCGCCGGCTTGTCGGCTCTGGCAGCGGACGGGAGACGTCGTCTGTACCACCGGCTCGTCGCGGTTCAGGACCTCGATCTCAGCGGGGTCCTTCCTCCTTGACGGGAGACGGCCATGCTGGCCGATCCGGCTTGGAGATCACTTGACATCGTCTTGCAACTCGGGCCACAGCACGTCATTGACACGACCGGAGGCGGATCTTACGGTGCTTGTGTTCTCATTTGAGGAAGCAGTTCATATATGTGACCGATAGGAGCTCGCGATGCCACCCCTGGCCCCGTCGATAGGCCGGCGGCAGGCGCTGGCCGGCGCCGCCGGCGCAATCCTCGGCCTCGTTGTCGCGTCACCCGCACGCGCCGCCCACGTCCACCCCTTCGGCCGGTACGGCTCGCCCCGCCACCGGCTGAACACCCGGACGCTGTACGTGGACGCCCAGGGCCGAGGGGACCACACCACCGTCCAGGCGGCCGTCGACGCGACCCCGGACTCGCCTGCCGAGGGCTGGACCCTCGTGATCGCGGCCGGGACCTACCGGGAGACCGTCCTCGTGCCACAGGCCAAGACCGGCCTGTGCCTCCTGGGAGCGACCGGCGACGCGCGCGACGTCGTGATCGTCTATGGCAACGCGGCCGGCACGCCCAAGCCGGAGGGCGGCACGTACGGCACCAGCGGCAGCGCCACCACCACGATCCAGGCCGACGGCTTCACCGCCGCCCACGTCACGTTCGCCAACGACTGGCTGCGGGCCGACCATCCGGAGATCACGGGCACCCAGGCGGTGGCGGCGAAGGTCATGGGCGACCGGTCGTACTTCGAGAGGTGCCGGTTCCTCGGCCACCAGGACACGTTGTACGCCGACACCCGCGCCCTGACGTCCTTCGCCCGGCAGTACTACCGCGAGTGCCACATCGAGGGGGATGTCGACTTCGTCTTCGGCCGCGCGACCGCCGTCTTCGAGCGATGCGAGCTGACCACCCTGGCCAGGGACGTGACGTTCCGTCCGTACGGCTTCGTGTTCGCGCCGAGCACGGCGGCCGCCAACCCCCACGGCTACCTGGCGGTGCACTGCGTGGTCAACGGGACGGCGGCCGACGCGTCCTTCGGCCTGGCCCGGCCCTGGCGGCCCAGCAGCGACCCGACCGCCCTCCCGTCACTGGTCGTACGCGAGACCTGGATGGGGCCCTCGATCGACGCGGCCACGCCGTACGTGGACATGAGTTCGGGGTACCACTGGCAGGACGCGCGGTTCGCCGAGTTCCGCGACACCGGCCCGGGCGCCGCGATCCCCGTCCCCGAGAACCGCCCCCAGCTCACTCCTCAGCAGGCCGCCGAGCACACCCCCCGCGCCTACCTCGGCGACTGGCGCCCCGGCACCGCCCCGCTCCCCCGCCCGGTCGGCGGGCGGTGATCCGCACAGGCTTCCAGGATCCTTCCCACAACGCGGACAGTGGAAGCGCGCGCATCCGATCAGGCGGGACCGGACACCTGACGCACGAGCCAGACGATCACCAGAGCTCACGACCTCGCCTGACGGGATGTCCCGGGGTCCTCTCCGGACCCCGGCTCGCGGCGGCGCTCGGCGGGAGGAGAACCACCACCCGGCTCACGACGGCTGGAGTTGTCGCCGCCCCCCACCAGGACTCAGCGGATGAGATCCCGCCCGTCGCGCCGATCAGGGCTCGTCGGTGAACAATTCGGCGGCCGAGGTCACGGTGACCGCCCGCCGTGCCCATTCGTCGAGCCGCTCCAGATCTGTGCAGGCGGTGATGCGATCACGATCGGCGTCCGAGACCGGAATATCCCGCACATCCAGAATGGTCAGCACCGCCCGCGCCTCCCCCTCGGCGCGGCCCTCCTCTCGGCCCTCCTCGCGGCCTCTCCCGTAGTGTTCACGAGCGAAGGGGCTGTAGACCGGCCAGGCAGTGGACTCCATCATCTCCTCCATGACACGTCGGGCAGCCTCAGAGGCCAAGCGGTAAGCGTATTCATAATATTGCGGAGCGTGATCGCCCGGGAGATACTCCAGCGCGGAGATGAATGCCCTGACGACGGAGATGTCGCCACCATGGCTCATCACGGACAATGCGGCCAGCTCCGGATGCTCAGCCGCCTGTTCGGCCTTGGTGACCACCGGGATCTCGGCCGGGCCGATCACTCCGCACCGCAACCGGAAGCCGGGCAGACTGGTGTCGATCGGCTTCGCGGCCCACTCGGCCGTCCGCCCGTCCGGGCAGATCACCAGCACTGTGACCGGGCAGTTCACCTGCAGCCACAACGCGGCCGCATAACGGGGCAGCGCCTCCCTTTTGGGCGGCGTCCTGCCGCTGCTGGATCTCCACGACGATCGCATGCACCGGATGATGCCGGGGCCCTACCGTGATCACGGTGTCCGGGTGAAGATCGATCGACGTGCGATCGTTGAGCTCATTACCGACCACCTGGACCGGCAGGTCTTCCGGCACGGGAATGCGCAGAGCCTGGCACATCTCAAGGGCGAATCGGGGCCTGTTGCGGAACAGCAGGTTGAGGGTGTCATGCCGAGGGGACGGCATGACACGTAAGGTTATCGTCTCGCTATATTCAGTCACTCTCGATTCGATACCTGATCCTCACCCAATCGCCGTCACGGCGGAGACCAGGGCCGCGCGCTATGGCCGGCGGGGAGCGGAGGTGGACGGGAATCGAACCCGCCAGGCCGAGGACCTCGGCCTCGTCGGTTTTGAAGACCGCGGGGGCCACCAGGCGCCCACACACCTCCAGGGAGCAACCTAGCCGGAACGGGGTAGGGACCCCCCGACGCCCCCGGTGTGGCGCGGCGGACGAACGACGACCCGGAGCGGGGGCGGCATGACCGAGACGGCGGAGCGGGCCGGAATCCGGCTGACCCAGCAGGCGCACGGCGGCGGCTGCGCCTGCAAGATCCCGCCGGGCGAGCTGGAGAGCATCGTGGCCGGGCTCGTGGCCCCCGATCCGTCGGCGTACGCGAACGAACTCGTCATCGGGCTGGACGACGGCGACGACGCGGCCGTGGTCAGGATCGAGGGCGGCCGGGCGGTCGTCGCCACGGCGGACTTCTTCACCCCCGTTGTGGACGACCCGTACGACTGGGGGCGGATCGCGGCCACCAACGCGCTCTCCGACGTGTACGCGGTGGGCGGCGAACCCGTCGTGGCGGTGAACCTGCTGGGCTGGCCCAGGGAGAAGCTGTCCATGGACCTCGCCAGGAAGGTGCTGCGCGGGGGCCTGGACGTGGCGCGGGCGGCGGGCTGCCACGTCGCGGGTGGTCACAGCGTGGACGACCCCGAGCCGAAGTACGGCATGGCGGTCACCGGCCTGGCCGACCCGGACCGGCTGCTGCGCATCGACGCCGGCCGGCCCGGCGTGCCGATCTCCCTCACCAAACCGCTCGGCGTCGGTGTGCTCAACACCAGGCACAAGGCGACCGGCGAGGTGTTCCCGCAGGCGATCGAGGCGATGACGACGCTCAACCGGGACGCCTCCCGGGCGGCGCTGGCGGCCGGGGCCCGGTGCGCGACCGACGTGACCGGCTTCGGCCTGCTCGGCCACCTGTACAAGCTGGCCAGGGCGAGCGGCGTCACCGCGGTGGTCGACGTGGCGGCCGTGCCCTATTTGGAGGGGGCGCGGCAGGCGGTCCACGACGGCTACGTCAGCGGCGGCACCCGCCGCAACCTGGAGTGGGTGCGGCCCCACCTCGACCCGGACGGGTACGCGGAGGAGGACCTGCTCCTGCTGGCCGACGCCCAGACCTCGGGCGGCCTGCTCGTCGCCGGCGAAGTCCCCGGCGCGCCCGTCGTCGGCGAGCTCGTCCCGGCGGAGGCCACCGCGATCCGGCTCGCCTGACGCCGGCCGTCGCCCACGCTCACCCGTGATCCCCCGGGTGGTCACGTGGTAGACCCGGGACATGCGACCTGAGCCCGGTGAGGTGCTGCATTTCTCCGAGGACCCCGAGATCGCGCGGTTCGTCCCGCATGTGGCGGCCACCGCACGGCAGCCGGAGGCGTACGTCTGGGCGGTCACGGCCGAGCGCTGCCCCGGCTACTGGTTCCCCCGCCAGTGTCCGCGCGCCATGGCCTGGACGACCCCGGCGACCACGGACGACGACCGGGAACGCGTCATCGGCCCGGGCTGCGGCGAGCGGGTCCACGCCATCGAGTACGGCCGGCTCAACGCGTTCCTGACCGTCCGCTTGTACGCCTACCGCTTCCCGCCTCCGCAACGCCCGGCCCCGGCCTGCCTGAGAATCCTCCGTGCCGGGATGCGGGCCCTGGGCGCCCTGCCCCTGGTCGGGATCGCTCCCTCGACGGGCCCGTACTGCGCGCCGCCTTTCTCACGGCACGCCGACCCGCCGGTTAGCGGCCGGGGACGGAGGCGGGGCGGCCGGCGGTCACCCGCTCACGCTGGGGGACGACGGTGTACTTGGGGTCCTCGGCGGAGGCCCGGCCCGCCTCCAGCACGCCGAAGCGGGTGCACAGGGCCCCGGCCGTGATGGCGAGCCCGGACAGGGCGGTGAGGGCCCGGCTGCGCCCGGCGACCGTGGCGAGCAGCCCGCCGCCCAGCGTGAGCATGCGGGACGCCCGCATGAGCCTGCCCGCCCTGCCCTGCCGGTACGGTTCGCCGACCAGTTCGAGGCGGCGCTCCATCAGCCCGCCCACGACGACCTCGGCCATGGCGCCGGCCGCCGCGGCCGCGCGGGCGGGCGCCGCCTGCGCCCGGGGCGTCGTCAGCATCAGGGCCGCACCCGCGGAGGCGAGCGCGCTCCCGGAGAACAGGAACGGCAGTTCGCGCATCCCCTCATGCCAGACGGGAACGGCGGTGTCGGCCAGCAGGACGGCCGTGTAGGTGGCCATCGCCACCCCGCTCAGGCCGCTCGCCAGCGTCGCGGCGTCACCCGCGAGGGGCAGCAGGCCGGTCACCGCGGAGCCCGCCGCGATGCCGGTCAGCCCACTGTGGGCGGCCAGCGTCCAGGACCCCACGCTCATCGGCGAGGTGACCTTGAACACCCGCAGCATGTTGAGAAAGCGCATCGGCCTGCCCAGCTCGGCCACCAGGAAGACGGTTCCGGCGCTCGCCCCGGCGAAGGCGGCCACCCGGGCGGCCAGTTCCAGCCGATCCCGGCCGGCGAGGCGGGCGGCCGCCGCCATCGCACCCGCCGCGCCGGACAGCCCGCCCAGATAGAGGTACGCCGGCATGTGCGGCTCGTGCCAGATGGGCCGTTTGATAATCGGCTGGCCGTAGTACGACCGGAACTCGGCGTCCGGCACCATCTCGTCCCGGCGCCTCGGCATCAGGCCCTCCCCATTGTCGCCATCGCACTCGCCCGCTTCTCGGACAACCCCGTCAGCTCCTCTTCCCGAGGAAGCAGGCGGCGACGCCCGCGGCGAGGGCGAGCGCCGCGCCGCCCGCCCAGCGCCACATCGCGGGCAGGTCGCGCGTGGTCACCACGGGATCCGGCGGCAGGCCGTACGTCTCCGGCTCGTCGAGCAGGAGGAAGAACGCGCCCGTGCCGCCCACCCCGTTGTCCGGGTTCTCGCCGTACAGCCGGGCCTCGGTGACGCCCTCGGCGTGCAGCCGCTCGACCCGCGCCTCGGCCCGCTCCCGCAGCTCGTCGAGCGGCCCGAACTGGATCGACTTGGTCGGGCACGCCTTGGCGCAGGCGGGCTCCATGCCGCCGCGCAGCCGGTCGTAGCAGAGCGTGCACTTCCAGGCCCGGCCGTCGTCCTCTCGCCGGTCGATCACGCCGTACGGACAGGCGGGAACGCAGTAGCCGCAGCCGTTGCAGATGTCGGACTGGACGACGACGGTGTCGAACTCGGTGCGGAACAACGCGCCGGTGGGACAGACGTCGAGGCAGGCGGCGTGTGTGCAGTGCTTGCACACGTCCGACATCATCAGCCAGCGGCCGTCCTGCTCGACGAACGCGACATGCCGCCAGGTGCTCGCGCCGAGCGCGCCGGTGTTGTCGTAGGAGGTGGCCCGGAACACGAACCCGTCGTCGGGCACGTCGTTCCACTCCTTGCAGGCCACCTCGCAGGCCTTGCAGCCGATGCAGATGGTCGTGTCGGTGAAGAAGCCCATCCGCTCAGCCATCGCGATACCTCTCGATCAGGTCGAGCAGCGCCCCGCCGCGCGGGCGCCGCCCCGGCAGGACGTCGCAGGTGCCGGCCTTGCTCTCCTGGATGTAGACGTTCGGGTCGAGCACGATCGACGACAGGTCGTTGACGACGTCGCCGGTGACGACCCCGCCGCTGCTGTATCCCCAGTGGTACGGCATGACGATCTGGTGGACGACCTGCCCGTTCAGCCGCAGCGGCCGCACCCGGCCGGTCACGAGCACCCGCAGCTCGATCGCGGTGCGGGCGGTGACGATCGTCGCCCAGCCGCCGTTCTCCAGCCCGATCTCCTCGGCCATCTCCCGCGACACCTCGCAGAACGCCTCCGGCTGAAGCTCCGCGAGGTACGGCAGGGGCCTGCTCATGGCGCCCGTCGTGTGATGCTCGGTGAGCCGGCTCGTGGTGTAGACGTACGGGAACCGGGGCGACAGCGCGGGGTTGTACGGGTTCTCCGGCCGGTCGACGGTCCGGCGGGCCGGGTTGGCCCGCTGCCCGTACAACGCGTTGCGCACCGGCGACTCGTGCGGCTCGTAGTGGGTGGGCAGCGGCCCGTCGGACAGGCCGGCCGGCACGTACAGCCAGCCCTTGCCGTCCGACTGCATGATGAACGGGTCGGTGCCGGCCAGCGCGTGCTCGGCCTTGGCCCCCTCGGGCGGCCGGTAGTCCGGCGCCTTGTCCTCCTCGAAGTCCGGCACGTCGGGTCCGGTCCACCGGCCCTTCTCCGCGTCCCAGTAGACGTACTTCTTCCGCTCGCTCCACGGGCGGCCCTGCGGGTCGGCCGAGGCGCGGTTGTAGAGGATGCGCCGGTTGGCCGGCCAGGCCCAGCCCCATTCGAGGGCGACCGGCCCCTGCTCGGTGTGCGACTTGCGCCGGGCCGCCATGTTGACGCCGTCGGCGTACACCCCGCAGTAGATCCAGCAGCCGCAGCTCGTCGAGCCGTCGGGCTTCAGCTCGCGCAGCGACGCCAGCGGCCGGCCGTCGGCGGCGGTGCCGTTGATCTCGCGCAGGACGGCCTCGGCGTCGGGATCACACTGCTCGCCGATCTCCGGGTAGTCCCAGGTCAGCTCCATCACCGGCCGGTCGATCTCGTCGTCGCCGAGACGCTGCCTGATCCGCTTGCCGAGGTGGTAGTAGAACCACAGGTCGCTGCGGCAGTCGCCCGGCGGGTCGAGGGCCTTCTCCCGCCACTGCAGCAGCCGCTGGGTGTTGGTGAACGTGCCCTCCTTCTCCACGTGGCTCGCGGCCGGCATGAAGAAGACCTCGGTGCCGATCTCCTCGGTCCGCAGCTCGCCCGTCTCGATCTCGGGCGCGTCCTGCCAGAACGTCGCGGTCTCCACCAGCATGAGGTCGCGGACCACCAGCCAGCCGAGGTTGGCCAGGCCCAGCCGCTGCGCCTTGCCGTTGGCCGAGCCGACGGCCGGGTTCTCGCCCACGACGAAGTAGCCCTTGACCGTGCCGTCGATCTGGCCCATCACCGTCGCGTAGTGGCCGTGGTCGCCGGTCAGGCGCGGCAGGTAGTCGAAGCGGTAGTCGTTGTCCTCGGTCGCCGCGTCGCCCCACCACGCCTTGAGGAGGCTCACCATGTACGCCCGCCGGTTGCCCCACCAGCCGGTGTCGGCGCCCTCCCGCTCCAGGTAGTGGTCGAGGCCGTCGTGCCGGTGGGCGTGCGGCATCGCGATGTATCCCGGCAGCAGGTTGAACAGCGTCGGGATGTCCGTGGAGCCCTGGATGCTGGCGTGGCCGCGCAGCGCCATGATGCCGCCGCCCGGCCGGCCCATGTTGCCCAGCAGCAGCTGCAGGATCGCGGCGGCCCTGATGTACTGCACGCCGACCGAGTGCTGCGTCCAGCCCACCGAGTAGACCCACGCCGTGGTCCGCTCCCGGCCCGAGTTGGCCGTGATCGCCTCGGCCAGCTCGTGGAACCGCTCCGGCGGGATGCCGCACAGCTCCTCGACCATCTGCGGCGTGTAGCGGGAGTAGTGCCGCTTGAGGATCTGGTAGACGCAGCGCGGATCGGTCAGCGTCGGGTCGCTCGGCGGAGACGCGCTCGCGCCCGCGCCGCGCGCGCCGTAGGAGTCGGACCCCGCCGCCTCCGCGTGGCGCTCGCCGCCCTCGACCGGCTCCTCCTCCTCGGGCACGTCGCCCTCGTACGCCCAGGTCGACGGGTCGTACCTGCCGGTCTCCTCGTCGAAGCCGGAGAACAGGCCGTCGAGGTCCTCGGTGTCGCGGAAGTCCCTGTTCACCAGGGTCGCGGCGTTCGTGTACGCGAGGACGTACTCCCGGAAGTCGAGACCGTTCGACAGCACATAGTTGATCAGCGCGCCGAGCAGCACGATGTCGGTGCCGGCGCGGATCGCCAGGTACCTGTCCACGGTCGCGCTGGTCCGGCTGAAGCGCGGGTCGATGTGGAAGACCTTGGCGCCGCGCTCACGTGCCTCCATCACCCACTGGTACCCCACCGGATGGCACTCGGCCATGTTGGAGCCCTGGATGACGATGCAGTCAGCGTTGGCCAGGTCCTGCTGGTACTGCGTCGCGCCGCCACGCCCGAAGCTGGTCCCCAGACCGGGGACGGTGGAGGAGTGTCATATGCGCGCCTGGTTCTCGACCTGGATCGCGCCGAGGGCGGTGTAGAGCTTCTTCATCAGGTAGTTCTCTTCGTTGTCGAGCGTCGCCCCGCCCAGGCTGGCGATGCCCAGAGTCCTCCTGACCTCTTGCCCCTCGTACGTCTGCTGCCAGGTCTCGCGCCGGGTCCGCACGACGCGGTCGGCGATCATGTCCATCGCGGTCTCGAGGTCGAGCGGCTCCCACTCGGTGCCGTACGGCCTGCGGTAGAGGACCTTCGTCTGGCGGCCGGGGTGGGTGACGAGCTGCTTGCCGGCCGATCCCTTGGGGCAGAGCCGTCCGCGGGAGATCGGCGAGCCGGGGTCGCCCTCGATCTGGGTGACCTTGCCGTCCTTGACGTAGACGAGCTGGCCGCAGCCCACGGCGCAGTACGGGCAGACGGAACGCGCGACGGTCTCGGCGTCCTCGACCCGGGGCCGGAGGGCGTCCGTACGCGCCGAGCGCGCCGCCCGCCCCCTGCCGTCCTCTCCCTTGAGCTGCCGGATCACCGGCCAGCGGGAGAGCCATCCACCACCCACGACGCCTGTCCTGCCCCGGCCGCCGCGCCCTAATCATGGGAATTGGCCGGTTTGGCGGGAGGTGACCGCCCGCAGATAGCCGCGGGCGAGGGCGCGACGTCCCGACGAACGGTGCAGCTCGCCGAGCATCCGCCGCGTCGCGGCCTCCCCGCTCCGGTCGCCGAGCTGCCGGAAGATCGCCAGCGAGCTCTCCAGCCGGGCCGAGCCGTGCCGCCAGTCGCCCCTGGCCGCCTGGAGCCCGCCCAGGCCCTGCATCGCGTACGCCGCGCAGTGCCGGTCGCCGAACCCCTCGAATATCGTCAGCGCGCGGCCCTGGGCGCGCATCGCCCGGCCGGTCTCGCCCGCGAGGTCGTGCAGACGGCCCATCTGCAGTGACACGCAGCCCTCCCGGTGGGCGTCGCCGAGCTCCCGCGCCATGCGCAGCGCGCCGCCGAGCCAGTCGGCGGCGCCGGTCAGGTCGCCCGTGCTCAGGCAGGTGCGCCCGAGCGCCTGCCGCGCGTACGCCTCGCCCGACCGGTCGTCCAGCGACACGAACATCCCGAGGGCCCTGCGGAAGTGCCGGGACGCGGCGGCCGGATCGCCCCGGAACTGGCCGACCGCACCCAGCCCGCAGACCGACACGGCCTCGCCCCTGACGTCCCCGAGCGTACGGAAGATCACCCGGGAGCGGCGGAACATGTTCGCGGCCTGGGCGTACCTGTCCCGGTAGAGGGCCACCTGGCCGAGCCCTCGCAGCATCGCGGCCTCACCCGCCCGGTCCCCGGCGGCGCGGGCGGCCTCCAGGGCGACGAGATGGGTCTCCTCCCAGGCGCCGGGATGACAGCGCAGGTCGAAGTACGGCACGAGCGCCGCCGCCAGGCCCCAGGCGGCGCCGGACAGCCCCGCGTCCGCGGCCAGCCGTACGGCCTCGACGAGGGTCTCGTGCTCGGCGCCGAACCAGGAGACCGGGTCGGCGGCCACCCGGCGCAGGGCGTCCTCGGGCAGCCGCCAGCGCCGGGCGGCGGGCGAGCTAAGGCGGAAGACCGTGGTGGGCAGCCGGGCCGTGGCGTGCTCGGCGGCGGCCGTCCAGCCCGCGAGCACGCGCGCCAGCGCGGGCATGTCCACCTCCCCCGCCTTGTCCCTGGCGTCGACGCGCAGCAGGTCGGGCAGCCGGTAGCGGGGCTGGCCGAGGGGGTCGGTCCCGACCGGGCGCAGCAGGTTCGCGTCGACCAGCTCGTCGGTCACGTCGTCGCTGCGGTGCCGGTCGAGCACGGCGTCGACCACCCAGCCGGGCAGCGGCCGGGTGCCGAGCAGGCCGAGCGCGCGGAACGTGCGCGCGGCGTCGTCCGGCAGCAGGCGGTAGCTGCGGTCGAAGGACTCGCGCACCTCCAGGTCGCCGGCGCGCAGCTCGCCGAGCCTGGCCGTCTCGTCGTCGAGCCGCCTGCGCAGCACGGCCGGGGACCAGCCGGGGCGGGCCGCGAGCCGCGCCCCGGCCACCCGGATCGCGAGCGGCAGCCGGCCGCAGGCCCGCACGATGGCGGCGGCCTCCTCCGGCTCCCGTTCCAGCCGCTCCGCGCCGACGATGGCCGTCAGCAGCCGCAGCCCCTCGGCCTGCGGCAGGACGTCCAGGTCGATCCGGGCGGCGCCGGGCAGTTCGGTGATGCGGCGCCTGCCGGTCACGACGACGGCACTGGCGCCGCCGGGCAGCAACGGCCGCACCTGGGCGGCTCCGGCCGCGTCGTCGAGCACGACGAACATCGGCCGTTCGGCGAGCAGCGTGCGGTAGAGCGCGGCGCGTTCGTGGACGGTGGGCGGCGGCGGCTCGGCCGCGCCCAGCGCGCGCAGCGCCTCGGCCAGCAGCTCCCCCGGCCCGGCCGGCGACCCGGCGGCGCCGTCGGGCGGCGCGGTGCCGCCCAGCGACAGGAAGAGCTGGCCGTGGGGGTACGCCTCGTGGACGGCGTGCGCGCACCGCACCGCGAGCGCGGTCTTGCCGACGCCCGGCGGCCCGGTGACGACCGCGACCCCGCCGGGGGCGAGCGCCCGGGTCAGCGCCGCGACCTCGGCGGCCCGCCCGGTGAAGTCGACCAGGTCCGGCGGCAGCTGACGTGGCACGACCAGGGCCCTGCCGTCCGGCGGGCCGGGAACCGCCGGGGGCGCCGGGCCGGCGGGCGGACCGGACTCGCCGGGAGACCCCGTGGCGCCGGGAGAACCCGGAGCGGCCGCGAGCGCGGGGGCGGCGAGGAAACCGGGCGGCGCGGGCGGTCGAGGGGGCGGCTCCCCGGCGAGCACGGCCTCGTGGGCCCGGCGCAGCTCGGGCCCCGGCTCGATGCCGAGCTCGTCCACGAGCTGCTCGCGGATCGCCGTGAAGGCGTGCAACGCCTCGCCCTGCCGCCCCGACCAGTGCAGGGCCAGCATGAGCCGGCGCCACAGGTCCTCGCGGAACGGGTGGTCGGCGAGCAGGGCGCGCAGCTCCCCGGCCGCCTCGCCGTACTCCCCTGCGGCCATGCGCAGCTCGACCAGGTCCTCGGCGGCGCGCAGCCGGGCCTGGGCGAGCCGGTCGAGCCGCCGGTCCCACAGCGGGCTGCCGGGCAGGTCGGCCAGCGGGACGCCCTGCCACAGCGCGAGCGCCCGCGCCAGCAGTTCCGCCGCCTCGTCCGGCCGCCCTCGCGCCCGGCACTCCCGCGCCGCGGTGACCCGCTCCTCGAACAGCAGCAGGTCGAGCTCGTGCGGCGGCAGCTCGATCGCGTACCCCGCGCCGACGGCCCGGATGCGGGCCGGGGTCGTCGCGAGCTCCGCGCGCAGGGCGCTCGCGTACGTGCGGAGGTTGGCCGCCGTCGAGCGCGGCGGACGGTCCGGCCACAGCACCTCGGCGAGCTCGCCGCCGCCGACCGTGTGGCCGGCGTGGAGGAGGAGGGTGGCCAGGAGCATGCGGGGTTTCGGGCCGCCGAGCCGTGGTGACGCCCCCGGCAGGCGGACCTCCAGCGGACCGAGCACGCTGAACATGGGCTGATCGACTGTCATGACCGCGTTGCTCCTCGAAGGACCGGTTCGCCATGACTCGCCCACCCTTTGTACCGACTCTTGATGTTTTTTGTGCACCGGTTTCCGACTCTTTTGGGTCATGAGACTCAAATCGCTTGTCACGGCGGGCCTCGCGGTGGTCCTCGGCCTCGCGTTCGGCGCCGCCACCGCCCCGGCGGCCTCCGCGGCGGGTCCGCGGCCGGACTTCCAGATGCCGTTCCCCTGCGGTCAGGCGTGGACCGGCAACTCGAGCGCCAGCAGCGCCCACCAGTCGTACGAGATCGACTTCAACCGGGGCGGCACGGCCGACGCGGACCTGGGCGACACGGTCGTGGCGGCGGCGGCCGGCACGGTCGTCATCTCGGCCCACCAGGGCTCGGCCAACGGCTTCGGCAACCTCGTGAAGATCGACCACGGCGGCGGATGGTCCACCTACTACGCCCACCTGCGCGTCCGGTCGGTGAGCCAGGGGGCGCAGGTCTCCCAGGGCCAGAAGATCGGCGAGGTCGGCAACACCAGCAAGCCCGGCAACAACATCGCGCCGCACCTGCACTACGAGGTCCGCACGACCGACACGTCCTACCCCGCCAACATCCAGAAGGCGGTGTTCAACGGGGTCACCTTCGGTTACCCCGCGCAGACCGTGACCTCGCACAACTGCGGCGGCGGATCGGCCAACCCCTACACCCCGCAGGAGGTCTGCGGCAGCGGCTACTCGGTGATCGACTCGGCCGCCCTCGGCACGGCGGGCACGGTCTACCTGCTCTACAACTCCGGCAACGGCGACAACTGCGTGGTCACGATGAAGAAGACCTCCCTCGGGACCGCCACGGCGACCAGCGCGTACCTGGAAGTCCAGGGCAGAAACCGGGTGACCGACTCCGGCAACTACGGCTACTACGCCGGACCGGTCCGCGCGTCGGCCGCCGGCACCTGCGTCAAGTGGGGCGGCAAGGCGGGCTCGGCGGGCTACGACAGTCCCTTCGAGCACTGCGGCTGACCGTCATGACCGAACCCCTGGTCGTCCGCGTGTCCCGACGTACGGCCCTGACCGCCGCCGGCGTCGTGACGTTCCTGCTGTGCCTTGCCGGGTTCGTTCCTGCCGGGCTCGTCCCGGCCGGGCCCGCCTCGGCCGCCGAGGGCCCGCTCGCCGCCGCCTTCACGCGGGCGGCGGCGGACCACGGCGTCCCCCGCGACCTGCTCGTCGCGCTCGCCTACGCCGAGACCCACCTCGACGGCCACGACGGCCGGCCGAGCGCGAGCGGCGGGTACGGCGTGGCGCACCTGGTCAGCAACCCCACGGCGCACACCCTGGAGGAGGCGGCGCGGCTTACCGGCGCGCCGATCGCCTCGCTCAGGACCGACGACGCGGCCAACGTCGCGGGCGCGGCGGCCGTCCTGCGCGCCAGGGCCGACGCCCTGGGCCTGGACGCCGCCGCCCGCGCCGACGCCGGACGCTGGTACACCGCCGTCGCGCGGTACGGCGGGGCGAGCACCCCCGAGGTCGCCCGGCTGTACGCGGACGCCGTCTACGACCTGCTGTCGGCCGGGTTCACCGCGCGGACCCCGGCGGGCGAGACGATCACCGTGGCCGCCCGCCCGGTCGCGCCGGACCGGGGAACCCTCGCGGGCGCCCGCGACCTGGACCGGCCGGAGAACCGCACGCTCGCCGCGGCGGCCGTCGACTACCCGGGCGCGACGTGGGTGGCGGCCAGCAGTGCCAACTACACGGTGTCCAACCGGCCGGCGAGCGACTCGATCGACCGCATCGTCATCCACGTCACCCAGGGCTCGTACGCCGGGACGATCTCCTGGTTCCAGAACCCCGCCGCCCAGGTGTCGGCGCACTACGTCGTACGGTCCTCCGACGGCGCGGTCACCCAGATGGTGCGGGAGAAGGACCGGGCCTGGCACGCGGGCAACTCCGACTACAACCACCACTCGGTCGGCGTCGAGCACGAGGGCTACGTGGACGACGCGTCCTGGTTCACCGACGCGATGTACCGCTCCTCGGCCGCCCTCGTCCGCTCCATCGCCACCCGTTACGGCATCCCCAAGGACCGGTCGCACATCGTGGGGCACAACCAGGTCCCCGGGAGCGACCACACCGATCCCGGGCCGCACTGGGACTGGAACAAGTACATGCAGTACGTCACGGGCGGCGGCGGGACCGGCAACCCGTACACGCCCGAGCAGGTGTGCGGCAGCGGCTACTCGGTGATCGACTCGGCCGCCCTCGGCACGGCGGGCACGGTCTACCTGCTCTACAACTCCGGCAACGGCGACAACTGCGTGGTCACGATGAAGAAGACGTCGCTGGGCACGGCCACCGCGACCAGCGCATATCTGGAGGTCCAGGGCAGAAGCCGGGTGACCGACTCCGGCACCTACGGCTACTACGCCGGACCGGTACGGGCGGCCGCGGCCGACAAGTGCGTGAAGTGGGGCGGCAAGGCCGGGTCGTCCGGCTACGACAGCCCCTTCGAGCACTGCGGCTGACCGCTTCCGGCATCTTGTTCGGGCCCCCGCGCGCCGCATCGCGCGGGGGCCCTCGCACGGGATCTGGGAGATTTCTGAGAGCTTGGGCTCCGCGGGGTGTAGAGCCCGCAGGGCGGGCATTAAGGGCCTGATCCGGCACTCTTCGTGGGCGGCTCATGCCCGCGGGACCCACCCTCACACAGAGGACATCGATGAGCGACCAGCCGCCCGAGTGGGCGAGAAATCTTGAGAAAGCGGCGATCGAGGCGGCCAGGGCCGTCGAACGCGCCGGCCGCGCCCTCAGCAAGGCGGTGGAGCAGGCACAGCGCACCGCCAAGGCCCAGGCGGCGATGGCGGCCGCCTACCAGGCGGACCTCGAGGCGCTGGAGCAGGTGCTCCGGGCCCTTCCCGCCGAGCAGGTCAGGGACATCTCGGCGGCCGCCGCGGTGGTGACGGCGACCGCCGACCAGGTGCTCACCCAGACGCCGAAGGACGACCGGTAGGGCGTACGTGCGTACGGCTCGTAGACGTTCTCGCGGGACCGGCGCCGGCTGTCCACAGCCTGTGGACGACCGTTCGGCCCTTCGGCAGGCCCGCAGGGGGTGGGCCGCCCCGGCGCGGGCCCGGCGGCGCACCTCGCGCGGGGCGGCTTTCCGGCTTCTAGTGTCACTCCCATGAACACGCCAGAAATCGGAGGAATCGCCGGGTGGGCGATGGAGCTCACCGAAACCCTGGGCGCGCCGGGCGCCGGTCTGGCGATCGCCCTGGAGAACCTGTTCCCGCCGCTGCCCAGCGAGATCATCCTGCCGCTGGCAGGGTTCACCGCGTCACGCGGGGACATGAGCCTGGTCGCCGCCCTCCTGTGGACGACCACGGGCTCCGTCGTGGGCGCGCTCGCGCTGTACTGCGTGGGCGCGCTGCTCGGCCGGGAGCGTACGCTGGCCCTCGCGCGGCGCCTGCCGCTGGTGAAGACCGCCGACATCGAGAAGGCGGAGGCATGGTTCGCCCGGCACGGTGTGAAGGCGGTGTTCTTCGGGCGCATGGTCCCCGTTGTCCGCAGCCTGATATCGGTTCCCGCCGGCGTAGAACGCATGCCGATCGGCACCTTCCTCCTGTTCACCACGCTCGGCAGCCTGATCTGGAACACCGTGTTCGTGCTGGCGGGTTACCTCCTCGGCGAGAGCTGGCACCTCGTCGAGGAGTACATGGGCATCGTGTCCAAGGTATTCGTGGCGGCCGTCGTGCTCGTCGTCGTCCGGTTCGTGGCCGTTCGGCTGCGAGAACGGCGCGGCCAGCAACGCGACGTCGGCTGACCGGCCGCTTCCCGCGCTGACCCAGGTGCCGGGTGAAGAACCGCGGCGATCTGCCAATCCCGAACTCGCGGATCTCCCCGAGCTTGCCGGCGTTGGCGGATAGTCAGAGTCGCGGGGCGAGGTCCGCGCGCCTGGCCGCGGCGACCACCGAGACCCAGGCCATGGCGACCAGCACGCCGACGCACAGGGTGAGGGAGCCCGCCCGGCCGCCGGACATGGCCCAGGCGTTGCCGAGCAGCAGAGCCAGGCCGCCGAGACGGGAGGCGACGGCGTGCCCGCCCCGCCCGGCGCGGGCGAAGTGGCGGCCGAGGACGAAGCAGGCCGCGATGAGCGCGGTGAAGGCCACCGACCCGGCCGCCATGTGCAGCATCGCGTGCCAGCTCATCCCGGCCGGGGCTCCCATCGGGGTGCCCGCGGGGAAGCCGTCCCCCGGGTCCATGACGAAGAGCCCGGCCGCCGCGAGTCCGGCGCCCTCGACGAGCAGCAGCCGGGGCGCCCAGGTCCCGCCGGGGGTGCCGCGCATGGCCCTGCGCAGTCCGATCGCCCCGGCGACCGTCAGCACGGCGGTGATCAAGAAGTTGGCGATCTGCAGCCAGCCGAGGTCGCCGGTGCTCAGCATGCTCAGCGGATGACGGAGCAGGTCGAACCCCTCCCGGGTGAACGCCTGCGCCAGCGAGACGACCCCGAAGACGGGCGTGGTGAGCACGGCGCAGGTGAGCAGCGCACGCGTCGACCTCGTCGAGGCCGGCGCGGCGGGTTCGAGCGTGGCCGGAGCGGTGGCCTGGAGGGCGGGCTGCGTGGCGGGCTGAGCGGTGGGCTGAGCGGTGGGCTGAGTGGTGGGCTGAGCGGTGGGCTGAGTGGTGGGCTGAGTGGTGGTCATGGCCGTTCCCTTCGTCGGTGTCCGGCCCTCGCGCCGGCTCGGTGTCCCGGCCGGCATGTCGTCCGGCCTTCGCTTACGCGTCGAACGGCCGCCGCGCGCTTCGACCACCTGAGACGTCCGCCCCTGCTCTCCCCTGCCGACCTGCGGCGCGAGCCGGGAACGCGCATTCCCTGTCACATGCGCATTCCCTGTCACATCCCCGCGAAGTCCCTGGTCAGAGCGTGTCAGGATCGGAGTCCGTCGATCACGGCCCCTCCCGTACGACGTGTAGGTAACGCAGAAAGAAGGAGAACGACCGATGCGGTTCCTGATGACCACCAAGGGCACCGACCCGAACCCGGACGCGGCGATGATGGCCGAGATGGGTGCCTTCATCGAGGAGATGACCAGGGCCGGCGTGCTGCTGGCCACCGGCGGGCTGGAGCCGGGCGGCGTACGGATGATCTCCTCGGCAGGCGAGATCACCGTGACCGACGGCCCCTTCACCGAGGCCAAGGAGGCGATCGTCAGTTTCGCCCTGATCGAGGCGCGTTCTCGCGAGGAGGCCGTGGAGCTGGCCCGCCGCTTCTGGCGGATCGTCGGCGACGGCGAGGGCATGGTCCAGCAGGTGTTCGGCCCCGAGGACGTTCCCGGGCCCGACTCCCGCTGACGTACGCGCCGGGTTGCGCGGCGGGCGGGCCGGTGCTGTCATCGACCGATGACGTCCCTGGACGCCCATCGCGTCATGGACGCGATCTGGAAGATGGAGTCCGCGAGGATCGTGGCCGGCCTCGTGCGGATGGTCGGCGACGTGGGCCGGGCGGAGGAACTGGCCCAGGACGCGGTCCTCGCCGCATTGGAACAGTGGCCGGAGGCGGGCGTCCCGGACAACCCGGGCGCCTGGCTCATGGCCATCGCCAAGCGGCGCGCCGTCGACCACCTGCGCCGGGAGGAGCGGCGCGACCGCGGTCAGGAGCAACTCGCCCACGATCTCGTCACCCGCGCGGACGACGGCGCCCGCGACGTGGACGACGTGCTGGGCGCGCTCGACGGGGAGGTCGGCGACGACGTCCTCCGGCTGATGTTCGTCTCCTGTCATCCGGTGCTGTCCACCGAGGCCCGGGTGGCGCTCACGCTGCGCCTGATCGGCGGCCTGCGGACCGACGAGATCGCGCGGGCCTTCCTCGTCGCCGAGAGCGCCGTCGCCCAGCGGATCGTGCGGGCCAAGCGGGCGCTCGCCGACGCGCGGGTCCCCTTCGAGGTTCCGTCGGGGCCGGATCGGGCGGCCCGGCTGTCGTCGGTGCTCGAAGTGATCTATCTGGTGTTCAACGAGGGATACGCGGCGACGGCGGGCGACGACCTGATGCGCCCGTCCCTCTGCCTGGAGGCGCTGCGCCTGGGCCGCGTCGTGGCCGAGCTGGCCCCGGGCGAGGCCGAGGTGCACGGCCTGGTCGCGCTGATGGAGTTGCAGCAGTCGCGCTCGGCCGCGCGCACCGGCCCGTCGGGAGAGCCCGTGCCGCTGCATGAGCAGAACCGCGGGCGCTGGGACCCGCTGCTCATCCGGCGCGGCGTCGCGGCGCTGCTGCGGGCCCGGGAGGCGGGCGGCCCCCTCGGCCCGTACGTGCTGCAGGCGGCCGTAGCGGCCTGCCACGCGCGGGCCGCCACGCCGGAGGAGACCGACTGGCCGCAGATCGCGGCGCTGTACGAGGCCCTCGTGAGGGTGCTGCCCACACCGGTCGTCCAGCTCAACCGCGCGGTCGCGCTCGCCATGGCTTACGGGCCGCGCGCCGGCCTCACGCTGGTGGAGACGCTGACCACGGAACCCGCGCTGAAGGGGTATCACCTGCTGCCCGCCGTACGCGGGGACCTCCTGGCCCGGCTCGGGCGGCACGGCGAGGCCCGGGCGGAGTTCGAACGCGCGGCGTCCCTCACCCGCAACGCCGCGGAACGGGCGGTGCTGCTGCGCCGCGCCGCGACCTGCGCCGAGGATGCCGGACCCGCGAACACCGCGGAGACCGCGGAGACCTTGAACACCGCGGAGACCGCGGAGACCTTGAAGACCGCGGAGACCTTGAAGACCGGCCGGACCGGGCCGGCGGACTCGGGGAAGCGTGTCACACCCGCCACCCGGGGCGGGCCGGCGAGCGGTCGGCGGGCGGCGGAGGCGGGAGTCACGCTCGGCGAAGCCATGCGGCTCTTCCTCGCGCGTCCCGATCTGAGCGCCGACACCGTCCGCTCCTACAACCAGACCCTGTCACGGCTGTGCCGGCACCTCGGCGAGGACGTCCCGCTGCGGGACGTGACGTCCCACCTGGTCGCCGAGATCTTCGCCGCCGCCTGGGGCACGGCGGCGGGCGCGACCTGGAACCGCCACCGCGCGGCGCTGCGGTCGTTCGCGTCGTGGGCGGCCGAGCACGGCTGGGCCGCCGCCGGCCTCGCCGCCCCGCTCGACCGGCGGCCCGAACCCCGCGCCCGCATCCGCCCCATCGACCGGTCGCTGCTGCGGGTCCTGTGGGAGCGGCCGGAGACCCCGCTGCGCGAGCGCACACTGTGGCGGCTGCTGTACGAGAGCGCGGCCCCGGCCGAATGGGCGCTCTCGCTCGACGTGGAGGACCTCGACCTGCCCGGCATGCGCGGCGAGGTGAGGACCAGGGGACACCGGTTGCGCTGGCAGTCCGGGACGGCGGCGCTCCTGCCCCTCCTCGTCGGGGACCGCCGCCGGGGCCCGCTGTTCCTCGCCGACCGCAGACCGGGATCGGGCCGCATGCCGGCCGCGGCCGACCTCTGCCCGCACACCGGCCGGGGCCGCCTGTCGTACGAACGGGCGGAGTACCTGTTCAAACGGGCCACCAGGGACCTCGACCCGGAGGGCGGCGGCTACACGCTCCACCGCCTGCGCCACTCGCGCCTGGCGCATCTCGGTGAGGACGGCTGGTCCGCGCCGATGCTGATGTCCCTGTCCGGCCATGCCAGCGCCCGGACTCTGCACGGATTCGTCCGGGTCCCGCGACCTGCGGATACCGTTGCCTGAGTGGGGAGGAAAGCGGCATATCTCAAGGACGTCCTGCTGTGGGCCGTCCTCGGCGTACCGGTGGTGTGGGCGAGCCTCACCCACACCCTGGCCGGCGCCTACACCTGGCCGGAGGTGATCGCCGGGCTGGCGGCGATCGGCGCCGCCGTCGCACTCGCCCGGCCCCGGCCGCTCGGGGCGATGCTCGTGGCGGCGGCCCTGTGGGCGGGCTCGGTGGCCGTACGGGGCGACCCCACCGTCTTCTTCCTGGCCCTGGTGGTGATGAGCTACCTGGCCGGAGTGCGCATGGCCCGCGCCCGGCCCGCCCTGCTCGGCCTGTCCGCCGCCGCCGTCATCGCCGCGGTCGTCGTCCCGCTCGTACGGTGGCTTCTCGCGGCCCAGTGGGATCCGGGCGCGTGGTTCTTCGCCGTCACGGGGATCGGGCTATTCGGCCTCGTCCCCTGGCTCGCGGGCCACGCGCGGCACCAGAGCCTGGCCCTGACCAGGGCGGGCTGGGCACGCGCCGGGCATCTGGAGCGTGAGCGGCGCATGCTCGCCGAGCAGGCGAGGCTGCGCGAGCGGGCCGCCATCGCGAGGGACATGCACGACCTGCTCGGTCACGACCTGAGCCTGGTCGCGCTGCGGATCGGCGCGCTGGAGGTCGCCGCCGGCCTGCCCGAGTCGCACCGCCGGGCGGCGGGCGAGGCCCGCGTGGCGGTCACGGCCGCGGCGGAGCGTCTGCGCGACATCGTCGACGTGCTCAGAGACGGCGACGGTCCCGGCGCCGCGCACGCGCGCATCCCCCACGAGAACGCTGCGCACGCGGACACGGCACGCGGAGACACCGCAAACGAAGACACGGCACGCGAAAACACGGCACGCGAAAACACGGCACACGAAGACACGGCGCACCCGGGTCCGGCCGTGGAGAGCGTGGGCGAACTGGTCCGGCGCGCCTCGGCCGCCGGGATGCCGGTCACGCTCC